>WTHD01000050.1 GCA_011523265.1 Candidatus Binatota bacterium | reverse complement strand
GGATGTCGAGACCTCGCTGCCCGAGGGTGGACGATTGGAGGCGAATCTCCTTCCGAACCCCCAGGGTGTGAGTGAAATGGTCCGGGTCACCGTTATTGCCGCAGACGTTCAGGGTGACTGGCAGGGCGCAACAACCGTGTCCAAGCTGGTGCCCGGCGTCCAGCGGACCGCGCGCCACAAACGGCAGGACGCACCACCCTTGCCACCCGAACAGCAGGATGTATAAGCGCGAGATTCACAACCCGTAATCGAAAGCACACTCATGTCTATCGCAAAAAATAAAGCCATCGTCCGTCGCTATTTTGAAGACTGTCTCAATCAGGGCAAAATGGAGACCATTGATGAACTCATTTCCCCGACCTATGTCAGCCACTATCCGGCCGGCTATGATCTTGGCGGCGGACCGGACGATGTCAAACAGATCGTCTCTTCGGTGCGCAGGGGCTTTCCGAACGTCCATTTCACGATAGAGGATTTTGTCTCGCAAGGAGAAAAAGTGGTCGCCCGCTGGACCTTCCACGGCACCCACGACGGCAATTTCATGGGTGTTGCGCCAACGGGCAGGGAAGTCGTGGTCGCGGGTGTGGCGGTGTATCGCCTGGCGGACGGGAAGATTGAGGAAGTCTGGCTCTCGTGGGATGTGTTCGGGCTGTTCAAGCAGCTTGGGGTGCTGGCCTCATAAGGGAAGGGGAATACACATTCCCAGGAACCAGCGCTCGCCGGACGTGTGGGGCCGCAGGCCGGGGTGGGTTCCTTTTCACAGCACACGTAAGAGAGGGGGGACCCGTTTTCCATGCCTGACCGTCCGCCGCGCTTTTTTACCCATGTCTATCGCTTGGTCGCACAGGTGCCGCGCGGAAAAGTGGTGACCTATGGGCAGGTGGCAGCCCTGCTTGGCGCCCCCCGGGCCGCGCGGGCGGTCGGCACGGCTCTCCGCCACCTGCCACGCTCTTTGACGAAAAAAGTCCCGTGGCAGCGGGTGATTAACGCCTCGGGCGGTATCAGTCTGCGGGGTGATGTTGTGCGCGCCGAGGAACAACGCTGGCTGCTGGAGGAAGAGGGGGTAGCGTTCAACCGCAATGGCAAGGTCAATCTGGAAAAGTATCGCTGGCGGGGCCCCAAGAACTGGAAAGCACCTGCCTGGGACGCCCGGCTGTAGAAGAGGACACAGACCAGGAGCCCTCAACTCCACGCCCGGACTTTGGGCCTGACTTGTGGGACTGCGGGGCTGCCGGTGGCAGCCCCGCAAAAACCTTACTGTGAAGACGGATCAACTCAGTCGCCTGATGTGTTTTTTCTCTTTTGATCCGCACGATACATTGCAATGGCTGCCACCAAAATAAAGCCTACTATCGCAATGGCCTCCAGCGGTATGCCGAACATCCTGGTATCCTCCTCCGAACGCCTCGCACTGCCAGCCCCTCTCATGGCTCGACCGGCATGCGTCCAGGTAAGTGACACCTCCACACGGTGAGATGTCAGAAACCGGTCAACGATGGAGGATAGATGCTTAGTAAGACGAGGAAGAGGATAAGCGTGAATCGCCCACAGTTGGCTCACTCACTCTCCTCTCGTGCCGGGACGATGTCAAGAGACACCCCGGCGAGTGTGTCCGCACTCAGGAGCTATGAGGGGCGCACGGCCGTGCGCCCCTGAACGACTTACGCAAACTTTGCGATATAGGGCTGGTACTGATCCAGGAGAGGCAACAAGGTATCGGCATCGGCCGAGGGGAGAAACAGCACGGCCCGCTCAACGCCCAGCTCCTGGTGGCTGGCCAAGGCTTCTTCCTTATCGGAAGAGCCAAAGACCGAGACCGGTACGTCCTCGGGCGAGCGGCCGGCCTGCTCGGCCAGGGCGTGCAGCTCTTTTATCGACTCGGGCAGCGTCGAGGTGTCAAAGCCGACCGGAATCCAGCCGTCGCAGTAGTTGACGACCCGCTTCAAGCCGCCGTTGAAGGTTCCCATCAGAATCGGCGGATGCGGCTTCTGAACCGGCTTGGGGTAAGCCCAGATCGGATCGAAGTCCACGAACTCACCGTGATACTCGGCCTCTTCATTGGCCCAGATTTCTTTCATGGCTTCGATACGCTCGCGACAGACCTTCCAGCGCCGATTGAACGGCGTACCGTGGTTTTCCATTTCCTCGGCGTTCCAGCCGCCGCCGATGCCGAACAGCAAGCGCCCATCGGAGAGTTGATCCAGGGAGGCCACTTCGTTGGCCATGGTAATCGGGTCGCGCTCGATCACCAGGCAGATGCCGCTGCCGATCTTGATCGTACTGGTCACCGCCGCGGCTGCCGTCAGGGCGACAAACAAATCATGGGTGTGCCAGTATTCCTTGGGCAACTCCCCGCCGCCCGGCCACGGGCTCTTGCGGCTGGCCGGAATATGAGTGTGTTCGGGAAACCAGATGGACTCGAAGCCCCGGTCCTCACATTCTTTGGCCAGCGTGTCGGGCCGCATGGCATAATCCGTTGCAAACATCGTAATACCAATTTTCACTGCGTCCTCCTTAGGGTGAAGATATGAGCCCTTTTCATGACAGCTTGCGCACGCCGGGTCAATGAGGGATGGAATTGCGGGCTCAGGTCTGAAAGAGTGGACATGCCCAGCTTTGTAGATTTGTTGGAGGGCGCGTTTACTCTTTTCCGTAAAACATCCGTTCCGCCTCTTCCTGCAACTCGGCTCGAAAGTCCGGATGAGCCACGCTGGTCAGGGCCTGGGCACGTTGGCGAAGGCTTTTACCGCGCAGCGTGGCGATCCCGTATTCCGTCACCAGATAATCAACAAAAGCCCGCGGGGTTGTCACAACCGTTCCGGGGGCCAGGGTAGGGACGATGCGGGAAATCCGTGAGCCGTCGAGGAACGAACTCGACGGCACCGCAATAATGGATTTGCCACCGGCCAGACAGGCCGCAATGGAGAAGGCCATCTGGCCGCCCGTACCGGTGAACATCTGCCAGCCGATGGATTCGGACGCGACCTGTCCGGTGAGATCAACGCTCAAGGCGTTATTGATGGCCGTAAAGCGCGGGTCTTTGCTCAGCAGCCGAACGTCGTCGGTATAGTTGAAATCGTACAGTTCAAAGGCCGGGTTCTGGTCGATAAAGTCCAGTTCTTCGGCGCTCAACTGGGGGTGAAAGGCGGTGCCCACCACTTTGCCCGGATGAACGGTCTTGTTTTTTCCGGTCAGGACGCCTTCCCGCACCAGCGCCACGACCCCCGGCGGAATGATCTCGGTCTGCATCCCGAGGTCCCGCCGGCCGTACACATAGCCGAGCAGCGGACTGGTCATATCGCCCGCTCCAATCTGAATCGTGTCGCCATCTTCCAGCAAATCGTTGGCGATCTGCATACAGATGGCGTCGATCATATCCTGCTTTTCCTGAGTAAAGGTCTCTTGTGTGACCAGCGTGGCCGGCGGACTCCGGCGTTCGACCAGGCAATCAATTTCCGAGACATGAATCGTGTTCATCCCGCCGGTTCGGATGAAACTCGGGTCAACCTCGGCAACAACCCGCGCGGCCCGCTGCGTCATCAGCGGCGACATGCCTACAGTCGTGCCAAAACTACAGTTCCCGTGCCGGTCGGGCGGCGACACCGTCACCAGATACACGTCCAGGTCGTCAATCCCGTAGGGCAGGGCCTCCGCCCGGAAGTAGGAGACCGGCACATAGTCGAGCTTGCCCTGCTGGAGCAGGGGCCGTTCGCGCCGGCTCAGATACCACGACTCGAAATGAAAGGACTCGTCGATGCCGGGCAGGTTCCAGTCAAACAGGGAAATCAGCGTATTGAGACGCAGCCCCCGCAGGCGCTCCCGGTTTTCGACCAGGGCCCGACACAGCGTAAACGGCGTCCCGGTCAGACCGGCGGTAAAAACATGGTCGGTCGGCGCGATCCGGTCGAGCGCAGCGTCCGCGCTCACCAGTTTATCGCCCCACTGCGCTTGCCAGGTCATGGCAAAGCCTCCTTGTCTCGCGGTCGCACGGCCTACGGAATCAAGACGAGTTTCCCGACCGACTGGCGCGACTCCATGTGGCGATGGGCCTCGGCCGCTTCCGCCAGGGGGAAAGACCTGCCAATCAGCAGTTTGAGCTTGCCTTCGTCCATGAACTGGAGAGATTGCCGAATGCCTTTTTGATGGACCTCCGGCATGGCCGAGACCGTATAGAGAATAAAGCCGCTGACCTTGATGGATTTCTGGAACAGCCCAAACAGATTGAGGGGATCAGGCACGCCGCCGGACCGACCGTAGAGGATCAGATGACCGAACGGCGCCAGACAGCTCAGGCCCTTCTCCAGGGTTGGCTTGCCCACGGCATCAAGGATCAGGTCCACGCCTTTGCCGTCGGTCAGTTTCAGCGTTTCCTCCGCGAAGTCCTGGGTGGCATAATTAATGACTTCATCCGCGCCGTACTCTTTGGCCAGAGCCGCTTTCTCATCGGTCGAGACCGTGCCGATCACCCGCGCACCGGCCGCTTTGGCAATCTGCACCGCGGCCAGACCAACGCCGCCGGCCGCCGAATGGACGATGACCGACTGGTCGGCGGTCAGATTATGGGAGGTAAAGAGCATGTGGTAGGCGGTCAGCACCTGGATTGGAAAGGCCGCGCCCTGCTCAAAACTGACCGAATCGGGCAGGGCCATGACCTGGCCGGCTGACGCGAGCGAGTACTCGGCATACGTCTTCATGCCAATCGAAGTCACCCGGTCGCCCGGTTTGATCCCCTCCACGCCATCGCCAACCGCCTCAACCACTCCGGCGGCTTCAAGCCCTGGGATGTCCGGCAGCTTGGGCTGCATGGCATACTGGCCCTGGCGGAAGAGGGTGTCCGCGAAGTTGATGCCGATTGCATGATTCTTGATCAACACCTTGCCCCGTCGCACCGCCGGATCGGGCACATCCCCGAGCTGTAAGACCTCCGGACCACCGAGATGGTCGAAAACAACGGCTTTCATATTTCTCTCCTTCTCACGCAGTATCGGCAGCCGTTGTACCCCTCACCCGGCCTTTCGACAAGCTCAGGCTGGGGGGCGTGAGGGCCAAGCCGCCGGGCGATTGCATTTGCGGCATAGGTGAGAAAACGTATCACGCCTCCGCGCTTGGACGTTGCCGGATGGCCGAGTACCAGCGCTGTACGTGCTCCCAGGCCGGATCGAGCTGAAAGTTCGACATGGCGGCAAACTCAACGGCCACGAACAGCGAAATATCGGCCACCGAGTAGGCGCCGGCCAGCCACTCGTTGTCTTGCAAATGCGTATTGAAGAGGGAGAGCCGTTCGCCGAGCACCCGACCGGCTTCCTCGACCACTTTCGGGCTCTGTTCGACCCGCTCGGCAAAATATGGGCTGGTATGCAAGAAGCGGCGGGTCCCTTGGAGCAGAACCCCAAACTCCGCCCGACGCTCCCACACCCGTACCTGGGCGCGTTCAAACGGCGTCGTGCCAAACAGCGGCGGGTCGGGATGGAACTCTTCCAGATACTCGATAATGGCCAGCGACTCCGGGATGGACGAGCCATCGTCGAGTTCCAGTAGCGGGACTGCGCCAAAGGGATTTTTTTGGAGATAGGCCGACGTTCTCTGCTCTCCGCTCAACAGGTCGAGCGGTTTGAGGCTAAGAGTGATTCCTTTTTCCGCCAGATACATCCGCACCCGGCGGCAATTGGGCGACCCGGGAAAATCGTAGAGGTGCATGACGAGGTACTCCTTCCAGTGACGCTCAATCCTGCCAGCCTACCCCCCCCCTCCCTTTCTGTTTTTAATGATTTCAGCACCTTAAGCGTTTATACGACATTTATACGACATTATAGCGTTCCCCAAACTCGGCAGTATTGCAACTGCGTCTCATCTACAGACTCCCAATCTTCCCTGACTCCACCATCAGTATGACAGACGCCGCACCCGATTGCCAACGTGCACCCCGCACCCCGGCTTGCATCGCACGCCGCTCTCAGCCACAACAGGCATCATGCCGACCGCGACCCCCAAACTGACACCCGCCGTCGAGGACTACCTGACCGACCTGCGCCGGATACGGGCCTCGGGCGGGGCGACCGGCGAGCGGTCGTACTATCCGGCGCTGTCCAACCTGCTCAACGCTGTGGGCGCGACCCTGAAACCCAAGACGTTCTGTGTGGCCGAACTCGCGGCCCAAGGGGCGGGTCATCCCGACTTCGGGCTCTACACGGCCAAGCAAGTGCAGAAAGGCCAGCCCAAGGAAGGCCAAGCCCCGGAACGCGGTGTGGTTGAAGTAAAATCCGCCAGCGATAATGCCTGGCTAACCGCTGAGTCCGCTCAGGTGAGTCGCTATTGGGACCGTTATCGTCTCGTCCTGGTCACCAACACGCGCGATTTCGTGCTGGTGGGTGAAGACACTGCCGGTCATCCGGCCACGCTCGAAACCTTCCGCTTAGCCGAGACTGCCGAAGACTTCGCTCAGCGTCTGGAGCATCCTCGCGCGTTTGCCCGTACAGTCGGTGCCGGGCTGGGCGAATATCTCTGCCGCGCCCTGTCCCACCGGGCGGCCCTGACCGAGCCGAAAGACTTGGCGTGGCTGCTCGCCTCCTATGCCCGCGATGCCTTAGCTCGTGTTGAGGCCGCTGGCGAAACCCCACAACTCACCGCCCTGCGGACCGCCTTGGAAGAAGCGCTCGGCGTCCAATTCAAGGGCGACAAGGGCACCCGCTTCTTCTATTCCACCCTGGTGCAGACCTTATTCTACGGGGTGTTCTCCGCCTGGGTGTTGCTCTCTCGTCATGCCGGACCCCGGATCATGTCCGGGGCAGGCTTTGATCCGGCATCCAGAGGGCACAGGGGTGGCCCACCCGCCGCGTTCGACTGGCGCACCGCAGTCTGGCATCTGCGCGCGCCGGTGCTGGTCGCCTTGTTCTCGCAGTTGGCCCAGCCGAACCGTCTACAACCGCTCGGCTTATTCGAAGTCCTGGACTGGACCGCTACGGCCCTCAACCGCGTGGACCGCGCAGCCTTCTTCGCCCGTTTCAACGAGGGCGACGCCGTGCCCTATTTCTATGAACCCTTCCTCGAAGCCTTTGATCCCGACCTCCGCAAACAACTCGGCGTCTGGTACACCCCTGCCGAAGTCGTCCGCTACATGGTAGCGCGGGTAGACAAGGCGCTGAAAGACGACCTGAACATCCCGGACGGACTCGCTGCGGACAATGTGTATATCCTGGACCCGTGTTGTGGCACCGGGGCGTATCTGGCGGAGGTGCTGCGCCGGATTGCCGAGAATCTGCAAGGTCGAGGCATGGGCGCGCTCGCTGGGGCGCGGGTCAAACAGGCCGCC
>WTHD01000076.1 GCA_011523265.1 Candidatus Binatota bacterium | reverse complement strand
ACCGTCACCCTCGCCGCCATTCTCCTCTACTGGTTATGAGTCCAGACCCTAGAGCATTCTGTTTTTAGGTTGACGCACAGCCAGCATGGGTGTCGTCTCGACGCGGCGTTCGGCCGCTTGGTGGAGAAAGGCTTTGAGCTTGGAACGTGCTAGGAACTTCTGATAACCCATTGATTTTATTCAGATTTTTCGCAAGGTTGCACAAGACCAGCTGCTGAGCTAGCTCCTGCAAGTCAGCGATTTCTCTGAGGAAAATGAATTGCAGCAAAGCGGAAGATAGACACGCTCAGCAAATAATCAGACAAGGAGAGCCTAAACCCATGCGAGAAGATTTAGCAAATATCCTCGATTTTACGAAACAGACAGCCTGGCAGGCTGGCAAGTTGATTGCAGATGCCCGGGATAGCGATGACCTCTCATATACATACAAGCGTGGGATTGAACTTGTCAGTTCTGCAGACGAAATGTCGGATGCTTTTATTCGATCCGCTATTCAACAGCAGTTTCCCTCTCACCCTGTTCTATCTGAGGAAGGAGACGACAGCCTCGACAAGATAGAGAGCCGTGGGCCGATATGGATTGTCGATCCGCTTGATGGCACAGTGAACTATGCCCATCGACATGCTCATGTGTCCATCTCGATTGCCTATGCGGAAGACGGTCTTGTGCAGGTTGGAGTGGTCTACTGTCCTTTCCGTGAAGAGACATTTTCTGCGATGAAGGGTGAGGGCTCGTGGCGAAATAATGTCAAGCTACAGGTCAGTGATCAAACTGAGATCAAGCGCGCTCTTATCAGCACCGGTTTTCCTCATGACCGGAGTAATATTGACCCTCTCATCCGAAAAGTCCGTGCTCTCGTACTGCACTGTCAAGATATCCGTCGCCTTGGGTCACCAGCCTTAGAGATTTGCTGGGTTGCGGATGGACGCCTGGATGGAGTGTACGAAACCCTCTTTCCCTGGGATATTGCTGCTGCTTGCTTAGTCGCCGAAGAGGCAGGTGCAACAAAAGGGCATTTGGGACAAGTTCCTTCTAACATACCAGTAGACCTGTATGGCCAAGATATTGTTGTTGCTACGCCACATATTTTTAGACCGCTTGTCCGTATATTGAAGGGAGAGGCCTGAGATGACTGTGTGTGGCATAAATCACAGAATTCTCTAGCCGGCCAGCCACATCACCAGCCACCCTCCCAGGCCGGCCGCCCCGAGCCCCACCACAATGGTTATCACCGATGCTCAAGGGGCTACAGCTTCCCCGCTACTGAGGTCCCAGCCTCTTTCTGATTTCCACTTCTGTGTCTTCCCTCTTCGCATCGTGGTCATAGCTAGCCGCGATACTTTCGAGGACACTGCTGACATAGGGAAAGTCGAAGGTGCGTAGCCTTGCCCAACCTCGGTACTTTGCGGCAAGCTCACGTTCCTGTACACCACCCTCATCTGCCCCACGCTGAGAGAAGCGCCCATCGAGAACACCAATGGAAAAGCCGACACCGATATGATGGGAAGCAATCCTCTCCATTGCCTGGCAGACCGGAAGACACGGCCAGCCGCTTCCCTCTTCGGCTGGATGTTGATCCTTGGACAGAAGCCGACCAATCTTCTCATCGCCGATTTCGATGCGGCCGTGTTCAGCACAGAGTCGCCGCACCTCTGTCATCCAGTCCAGCAGCGCTTCGGTATTGACCTTGCCGTCCGGTCCAGTACCCGGAATATGCCCGATTCGACGAAGAAGATTATCGGATGCTAGGGCTAAATCGGCACGGCGCTCGGGGTTTTCGATCCGCCATTCAGGCGGGTCCTGGCCGGCGTCGTTGCGCTCGAACACAAGAGCCAACATTTGAACGAAGAGGAGCGGTGACTCAGCAATCTGCCGCTCCAGATTGGGGATACCATGTTCGCTGTGATCAAGGGCCTCTATGAACATGAACTCAAGCTGTGCCATCTCGTCCGGGCTGACGCTGGTGCGGCCGTCGAGCGAATCGAGTGCTTCAGAAAGGCGGTAAGTGTCGAGTCTATACCAATCCGCAGGCTCGGCATCCACAGTGGCAACAGCGCGAAGGAGACGCTTCAGCCGCGATGTCTCGACTTGGGACCAGTTCATATGGACGGCATGGAAAGCGGCGCGGGGACGCCGTGCTTCGAGCAGGCGATCAACGATCTCAATCAACTCCGCCTCACTGTAACGATTCCATTGTGGTACGACTTCCTGCCAATAGCGATCCTGGATTATTTTGTCGTATTGGTCGAGTAAACGCCATGTATCCTGCCTGAACGGAGCACCCCGGAACAACCGCACGAGCCGATCAGTGTCCACACCCTCGGCAACGGCTAAGAGAATCGCGCCACGCTCTTTGGCACCCACAGCCGTCAGGAAACCCCGCATGCAGCCATCAATCTTCCTCTCAAGATCGCCAGGAGAGGAGAGGCATTGCCGCAAAAAATCAGCCCGCAGATTCTCATCTGTCATGCTCATTCCTAGAGCATATCCGACGGTACCGGGTTCATCGCTGCGAGACAGGAGCACGATCACGCCTTCAAAACCGCGTTTCGCCCATATCTCTTCCATCGCCTCAGCGCGAAGCTGGTCTATCCTCTCTTCGTGTTTGGAGTAGTCGAAGTTCTTATCCTCAGTCTCGTCGATAGAAGGTCTAATCCAGTACTGGGCAAAGAGCCAAGCGTGACGAATAACGGGATCGCACGGTTGCAGCTTCTCGTACATGATGCGCGCCCGGTCTTTTATCGTATCCTTTAACGTGTCCTTCAGCTCTTCCGGCAGATCGCGCCGTGTGAGCATAAGGGCACGAATCCGCTCGCGAAGGCTGGCTTTAGCATCTTCATCGGTTTCCAAAGCCGCCCATGTGTCGATCAAGTCCCAAACCACAGTTTGGTCTTCCTCGGCCGTTACCGGGAGTCGCTCAACAAGATCGCCGAGCGTCTTCTGGTCGTGCTTTGGCCATGCGAGTGCTAGATCAAGTGCTTTGCGTATGAAGTCGTAGCGTTCTTTCTGTGGCGGCATCGACCGGCCGGCGCCCGAAGCGTCACTACGCCAACGCGGCCGGTAACTATAATGACCTACCCCTGAAACGGCCTTGAACTGATCGATACAAATCTGCCAACCGATATCCGGAAATCGCTTGGTCAGCATCTCAAGGGCCTTGCTCCGATCTTCGGGCGAAGCCGCAGTTTGCGGTAACCACGACCGGTAAACATCATAAAGGCTGGATATCGGTTTGTTGCGCCAATTGTCGTTGATAACGGTTTCCGACAAATGCGCAAGTATCAGGCTCACGCGCCCGAGGTGTTGCCAGGCAAGGCACTCCAGCCCCCACAAGAGCCCTGCTCGTGTCATAGAACCGAACGGGCCGCTGTCTGCGGGCTTCAACAGACCAAAAACAACGGGTTGAGATCGTTGCAAATCTTCCTCAAGCAATTTCAGAAACTCGTCCGGCGCTGCTTCAGCGTAGTGTGGGAGGTCTCTGTCATGCGAGAGCAGTTTATCAAGGGTGAGCGGTGCAAGAAGCCCACGGACGAGTAAAGAGATACGGTCCTCTACGTCTATCCCGAGCCGCTCCTGGAACAGATTGTTGCCGTGGACAGAGAGGATGACAAGAGTTTCACAGATCCCCTCACGTAGTGCGGTGGAATGATTACGTACCTTGCCATACAGCGCTGCGGTCCATCTCTTGTCCTCCGGCAGATCAAGCGTCGGATCGCTCTCGGAAAGCACATATTCAGCGAGCCAGAAGAAGTCAGTGAGATTGTCTCCGGTCACGTACTTGTTGAGTGCAAACAAGGCGTCGATTTTCGAGGCAACGCCACGATACTCCCCGATGGACCAGATAGGGCAGTCGTCGAATTGGAGCAAACGTGCGACGCTCTCTTCGGTCTTCTGGTACGGCCTGTCCGAGAGTGTAGATATGATCTCACGGTCGGCGTCGGACCGTGCGTGCCACGTACCGGCCAAGGTCATCGGGATCAAGCTCTTTGCGATCTCCGCGTCCCCAGACCATTGAGGCTTTCTGATGGCGTCGAGCTGTGAGAGACGCCTCCGCAGAATGGTTGGAGAGCGGCCCGACTCTCTCGCACATCGTTCTGCCTCATCGTCTTCGATGCCCATCTCGGCGAGAGCCTTCTCAAAGGTCTCGTGATTCAGAAGGTCAAGAGCAATATCCGGCTTTGAATCAATCGCGTTGCGAGGACGAACAATGATGCAGTGCAGACGGCGATAGAGGGCCGCCAGTTCGCGTTCGGCTTCTTCGGTATAGACGATTGGAATAAACGGTGACGACGAATTGGCCAGGGTCCGTAACGTCTCAGCTGATTTGAACACTGCGGCAAGATCTCTTGAGCGCGGTGCGATGGTGCTATCCTGGAACAGACATGCGAGAAACGCGAGCGCCTCATCTATGGAATCCGCCGCGACCACGAATGGCCTTTCGCTTGGTTTTTCGAGCCAGTCTTTGAAGGGCTTACGGTACGCAAGGATTGAAGGCTCGAATATTTTGGGCGTCATTTTCGGCTCGCTCGCCTCTTCCCAACGCTGCCAGCACTGATCTAGCGTCTCAAACCCGCCGACTTGCATGTCAAGGTGCTCAGCAAGCCACATCTGTGCAGGAATCGACTCTTCCAGCCACTGCTCAAGATCGCTCGCGTCGAACGCCCTCACCGCTTTCCAGTCGCCTTCTGCCTGTTTACTCCTCGCCCAGGCGGTCTTGCCCGGCCAGTTGCGCGGCGTGACAAAGACGAAAGTGCATTCGGCTTTCTCGTCTGGGGGAACGGAAGCGCGGGCCGCATAATCGCTCTCAGCCTTGCTTTTCGGGTTTTTATTTGTACCAAACTCCCAGCCGGATTTGCCTTCGGGAATCCACGGCGTGGCCGCGCCAGCCTCGACCCAGCCATCCCAACCCTGGCGCTCTGCGTTGTCGTATCCAGGAAAATCAACCTGACGCAGTTCGTGGCCGGTCGAGTGAATCAGCTTGCGCAGAAGCACTGCCTGCATATGACGAGCGTCGATATTCTTCTCCGTCCACTCTTCTATCTGCTGGGCCTTGAGGGTCAGAAAAGCCGGAACGTAAGCATGAGCCGCAACGGCCTTCTCTTTCCCGCGCCGCTTATGGAGGTCGAACGTTGCCTGAATATCAAGCAGTTTCCGGCGATCGGCACCGAACGATTTTTCTAATCTGATGGCCATGTCGGGGGATAACGACGAATTGCCGTTCAGCAGGTTCGACAGGGCGGGCCTGCCCACACCCAACCTCTTTGCCGCGTTCGTTACCGACATACCCGCCGGGATGACATGCTCCTTGATGAAAGCACCTGGATGTACGGATTTTTCTAATTCTTCAGACATGATATTGACCTCTGCTTCTTAATTAATTATCGTATTGCGTAGCGCAACACAATACAATTTTAAATTTATGGTTCATTTTAATTTGCAAGACGTTAATTTTATCAGTCAGAAATCCTCAAACTGCACCAGTAACATGCAGATGGAGAGGGGCTTCCGGACCGACCAGTGCCTTACACGGCACTGTCAGGCGGTACCCCAGGCAGAGGCATCAATAGAGCCGACTTGTAGCAAACGAAAGCAGTGTGATGGAAACTCGAAGAGCAACACCCCGGGCGCATACCGAAAGGCAGAGGCGGGTCCGGGGCCTACAAGGTAGAGCATGGCGGATCGTAGGATAGGCGTCAATCCCTTCTCCTACACGGAGAGGACGCTCACAGAAATCGAAGCCGCACTCTCGCACGACCGCCTCCAGCCGTATCTCGACGCCGCTGGGGGAGACCGCGCAAGAGCGCTACGACTCTACCTCTGGAATACCGCGGTCAGCGCGGCTTTCTACGCCCCGTTGCAAGGACTCGAGGTGGTACTGCGCAACGCGATCCATCACCAGCTCAGCGGGCGTTACGGGTCGGCCTGGTATGAGAATCTGGATGCTGGCCTCGACAGAGGCGCGTTGGAGCGGATTCGGCAGGCGATCTCGGAACTGACTCGCAGTGGCTCTCCAAGCGATGCTCCTCGGATCGTATCTACCTTGTCGTTTGGATTCTGGGTCTCTCTGCTTGGCTCCGGCGGTCGACTTGAGTCCGGACGTAAGGCAAACTACGAGATGACCCTATGGCGGCCAGCACTACGCCAAGTGTTTGCGCATCGCACAACGTTGACCCGGAGACAAGCGCACGGTCCGCTGAACGAACTCCGGGTATTGCGTAACCGGATCGCTCATCATGAGCCGATTTTTGCGCGGAATCTGACCGTGGACCATGCGCGCATTTTTGAGGTGATGGGATGGATCTCACCTGAGGTACGGACATGGACTGCCCACCATAGCCAGCTTCCCGCTTTGCTCGAACTCCCCAGAGACGCTGGCACGATCCAATTCTGATGGAGCAACGAGAGGAACGAACCCGGAACGTGCCCAATCTTATGGAGAACCGAGAAACAGAACGCACGTTGGCTGCAATCACAGATCAGGGTTTGTTCGAGCAGCTTGCTACCGCTGTCCTGCGTGAGGCGGATTCGCACTATCGCCTGCTTGTTCACTCTGGCGTGAACCTAGACGGTAAGACGATTAGGAGCCCAGTGGATGGGATCGCCTTCGTGCCAGGCGCTAATCCACCCCACATGATTGCAGTGCATCATACGACTTGTAAGCGCGATGATCTTGAAAACAAGTGGCTACATAATCCCGCTACAGTCAAGCCGCGCAAAGGCGTGAAGCCGGTAGCACCACCGGGAGATCTGGTAAAAACAGCTCAGCTCTTCGCCGAACAAAAGCAAGAGATGCCCGACTTGCGAACGACGCTTATCCTGACGACCAACAAGGAGCCACTAGAAGCACTGATCCGGGACGTAAACGCCGCCGGGGAAGCGGCAGGGCTTAACGTTATCGTCTGGTCAGGATCGGCTCTCGCACATTTTCTTGACTGTGACGCGAAGGGACAGTGGATTCGCAGTCGTTTTTTGGGAATTGAGCCGGAGCGCCTGTCAGACGAACTGCTGTATGAGCTTTCGCAGCGCAGTCTTCAGATTCAGAGTAACGATTTTCCCGAAGACAGCGAGTTATGGGTTGACCGTCACCTTGACCGGACCTTGGAAGAGGCTGCCGGCCGTGATGTCGTTTTTGTTGTTGCCGAGTCGGGTCTGGGGAAAAGTGTAGCGTGTCACAAACGCCTGACGGCGCATGTTGAGACAGGAGGGTTTGGGCTGGTCATCCCACATCAAATCATTGCTGAGGCCCTGTCACTTGAGCAAGCAATCAGTGCGACGCTACGACGCCTCCATCCTTCTCTTACCTCCGACGCGGGGAGTGAGGCGCGGGCTCGGGCCTCGGAATGCAAACCATTGTCGCT
>WTHD01000485.1 GCA_011523265.1 Candidatus Binatota bacterium | reverse complement strand
ACCTGGACGTTAATTATAATTAACGTCCAGGTCAATTGGGCGGAATTGAGACTGGCATTAGGGCGATTGAGATAGTCTCGCTTGAGTCTGCCCGCTCCTTCTACACGGACGAAGTCCCGTAGGTCGGCTTAGCGAAGCGTAGGCCGACATTTCTGGCTGATTTGCACCGCGCGGAATAAGGTGTCAAACTGCTATACATCCTGTATGGAACGTCCGGCAGAAGCCCAAAATGTAAAAGACAATTGTCCGTTCCAAATGACTGAAATTGCTCATGTTGAGCAGAGGAGGAGAGGTATGGGCGCGCTGACAAAAGTGAGCAAAAACTTCTCATATGTGCTGTTGGCGGGTGTCATCATGGCGAGCCCGGGTGCTGTTGGCACGGCCCTCGCCGACGCGGGGCGCTTCTACCTGGGTATCACCGGCACCCCGGAATGGCTGGACACCTCGTACAAAAAGACCGTGGACAATACCAGCCCGCTCAATATGACCTCCCAGAGCGGAAAGGTGCACCGCGACCGCGACTCCGCCGACGCGACCGGGTATGGGTTCGGCTTGCTGACCGGGTATCGCTGGCCGCTGCTTGACCAGGGGCGGCTCTTCCTGGACAGCGAATTTGATATCGCCTTCCACGGCGAGTCCACACGTGGGCGGCTCAAGGGCATCGGCGAGTCCGAGGGACGTAACCAGATGGGCGAGAGCTGGCCCGACGACTGGTCTTTTGCCAAGAATTTCAGCTACGGGCTGACCTTCAAACTGGGAACCAGCCCGCAGTTTCTTCAGACGATGATAGGCGATTCGAGCATATACGCCCTGGCCGGTGTACGCCGCGTGGCGACGCGCTTCCGCGTCCGTTTTCACGGCTGCCTCACACTCGAGTGGTGCCAGCCCGACGAGTTCACGAGCGGTGCCAATACCCATAACGAGAATTTTACCGCGTGGACCAGTGGCGCGGGGCTGGAAAAAATGTTCGGCTCACGTCTCGGCCTCCGGGGCGAGGTGCGCTATACCGGGTATCTGGCCGAAGACTGGGTCTCTTTCAATCTGAAGGACGAAGGGGTCTTTGTGCCGGTGCGGGTCGATAACGACGAGGTCAATCTGTCACTGACGCTGGCCTGGTATTTCTGACGCGGTCCCAAGCGGCCCTCAAGACCGGGGGATAGGCGAGTGACACTATGGAAGGGAGCGTGAGACAATGAGCACTGCGCTTGATGGTATCCGGGTGCTGGACTTGACCCATAATCAGGCTGGCCCGTCGTGTGGCCAGATTTTAGCCTGGCTCGGGGCCGACGTGATCAAGGTCGAGCCGCCCGGCCGGGGCGATATCGCCCGCGTGAGCCTGAATGACCGACCGGGGACGGACAGTCTCTTTTTCCTGTTTTTCAATGCTAACAAGCGCAGCCTGGCGCTTGACCTCAAACAGCCGGACGGCAAGCAGGCCTTTCAAAAACTGGTGGCAACCGCCGATGTCGTGCTGGAGAACTTCGGACCCGGCACGATGGAACGGCTCGGGTTTGGCTATGACAGCCTCAAACAGCTCAATCCGCGCCTGGTCTATGCCAGCATCAAAGGCTTTGGTTCGTATGGGCCGTATAGTTCGTTCAAGAGTTTTGAACCCGTCGCCCAGGCGATGGGCGGCTCGATGAGCGTGACCGGTTTTCCCGACAATCCGCCCACCGTCACCTGGTCGTGTGTGGGAGACTCGGGCACCGGTATGCACTGCGTCATCGGCATCCTGGCCGCCCTGATGCAGCGCCACGCCACGGGAGCCGGCCAACAGGTCGAAGTATCCATGCAGGACGCGGTGGTGAATCTGGTTCGGGTCAGCCTGCGCGACCACCAGCGCAATGGAAAACCGGTTGAACGCACAGGCAATCAACTCGGGTTTGTCCCCGCCACAACGTATCATTGCCATCCCGGCGGGCCCAACGACTATGTGTTCATTATTGCCCAGCAGCAGATGTGGGACCCCTTGCTGTGTGCCATACAACGGGAAGACCTGATTGACGACCCACGCTATCACACCCCCGAGGCCCGGGTTGAGCACGCCGCTGAAGTGAACGCTTTTATCGAGGCCTGGACATCGAGCAAATCGAAACACGAAGTCATGCGGATTTTGGCCGAGGCCGGGGTGCCGTGCGGGGCGTGTCAGGACACGGGCGAAGTCATGAACGATCCCCATTTACGCGCACGGGACATGATGCTCGAACTCGATCATCCCACGCGCGGCACGTACACCATGGCCGGCAATCCTATCAAGCTGTCGGCTTCGGATGTCCCGCTACGGTCCGCGCCCCTGCTCGGCGAGCATAGTGCCGAGGTCTTGACGGAACTCGGCTATGACGCAGAAGCCATCGCGACTATGCGAGAGGCGGGGCTGATCTAGCGCTTCACCCAATGCTCTTCACGCGCAGAAAGGGACGGCTCGAGAGGACTGTCCCTTTTTTTGTCCCCACGCTCCTAAAAATCTCTTGCAAAAATCGGGCAAGACGCCGTATCGTAGCAGCACCAGCAGGTTCTCGGGGAATTTTTGTCCAATAACCGTCCCAAACAAGGAGGGTGTTTTATGGCGGAATACGGTATTATTTCGGCGGATTCACATTTCGTAGAACCCACAAACATCTGGAAGGAGCGGATCGATAAGAAGTTTCGAGATAAGGCTCCGCACACGGTGAAAGACCTCCACGGGAAAGAGGGCGAGTATTTTGTCTGCGAGAATATTACGCCCTTTCCAGTGGCTGCGTTTTTTGGTGCGGGCGTACCGTCAGAAGATCTGCCTGAACATAACAAAAAAGGCATGGATCAGGCCCCGGCCAGTGTCTGGGACCCAGCCGCCCGGCTGAAAGACCAGGACCGTGACGGCGTGGTTGCCGAGGCGATCTACACCTCCATGGGTATGCCGCTCTACATGCTGGACGATGCAGAACTGCGGGTCGCCTGTTTTCGCGCGTATAATGACTGGTCGGCAGAGTATTGCAGCCATGATCCGAAACGGCTGCTGCCACTCGGGCTGATTACCTTGGAAGACATTGAAGCCGGGGTAAAAGAGCTTGAGCGCTGCGCCAAAAAAGGTGTCAGAGGAGCGATGATTTGGGCCGAGGCACCGGACGATCGACCGTACAGCCATACCGACTATGATCCATTCTGGGCGGCGGCATCAGATCTCAACATGCCGCTCTCGCTGCATATCCTGACGGGCCGAAAGGGTACCGGAGTCGATTTCTTTAGCGGCAACCTCGCCCTCCAGGCCACCACGCTGTACCACGAGGTCGAGCGGTCCCTGGCGGTCTTTGTCCTGGGCGGTGTCCTGGAGCGTTTCCCCAAACTCAAGATCGTTTCGGCCGAGAACGACGTCGCGTGGATGTCGTATTTTATGTGGCGTATGGACCTCATCCACGGGCGGTTAGGCTCTATGGGAACGACGGCCAAGTTGAGCCTCAAGCCGAGCGACTATATTCGGCGGCAGGTGTATGCGACCTTTATTAATGAGCCGTTGTTTATCCGGACGCTTGACATCTATGGTCCGGACAATGCCATGTGGTCGTCGGACTATCCGCATACGGCCGCGACCTGGCCGCGTTCTCAGGACTTTATTAATGAGACGTTCAATGAGCTCTCGGCAACCGACCGGCGTAAGATTGTGCACGACACCGCGGCGAAGCTGTACAATATGGAAGTCTGAATAACCGTATTCAGAACAAGGAGAGTGTTATGCCACAGTTTGATACCGTCATTAAAGGCGGAACGGTTGTTGATGGGACGCTGATACCGCCGTTCAGGGCTGATATCGGCATCGCCAATGGCAAGATTGCTAAAATCGGCAAGATTAAGACCAACGATGGAGCAAAAATCCTTGACGCCTCGGGACTGATCGTCGCTCCGGGGGCGGTTGACCTGCACGCTCACTATGACGCCCCGATCCACTGGGACCCCTATTGCACCATAGGCAGCTGGCACGGCGTGACCTCGGTCACCAATGGAAACTGTGGGTTTGGCTTTGCGCCGGTGCACCACAAGGACGCGGACCGCTCAATGTACTCGATGGAGCGCAACGAAGCGATTCCGTTTGATGCCATGAAGGCCACGATGCCTTTCTCCTGGGAGACCTTTCCGCAATGGATGGATCACATCGATCGGCTGCCCAAAGGCATCAACATGATCCAGCTCGTGCCGGTCACCCCACTGGTGAGTTATGTGATGGGGGGCTGGGACCAGGCCAAGAGCCGCCAGCCGAACGACACCGAGCTGAATCAAATCCTCCAGATCATGGATGAAGCGATGGCAGTCGGTGCGAACGGCTGGGCAGCCCAGCGCCTCACCGGCTATGGAGCTTCGGTCCAGCGGGACTATGACGGCACGCTGATGGTCTCGGACATGATGTCAGATGAATTCTATCTGGCCTTAGCCAAGGGCATGAGTAAGTATGACCACGGTACCATCCAGTTTGCGCAGAACTCTGGCGCCATTGATGAAGGTCTGGAGGGCAACCGGCGGGATATGAGTTTCGGTGGGCAGCTCGCCGAATTGGCAACCCATCCACTCATCTTTAACGCCGTACTCGTGACCGATGAGAAGCCGGAAATATTCCGTACCATGCTGAGCGTGGTGGACGACTATAATAAGAAGGGCGTACCGTTGGTGGCGCATGGCTTGACGAAGCGTCTCGATTTTCGTTTTTCGTTCTCGGACGAATGGAACCTCTTTGACAATGTGGATGCGTGGCGGGAAGCGACGTTAGGAACCGAAGAGGAGCGGAAGACAAAGCTCGCCAACCCCGACCTGCGAGCGTCTATGAAGGCCGAGTATGATCGGACCAAGCAGCCCAGAGCCTTGGGTGACATCGCCACCTTTTTGTGTAGAGGGCTGAACAACGAGGAACTGAGAAATAAGTATCGGGATCGGTTGGTGGGAGACATTGCCCGGGAAGAGAACAAGCATGTCGTTGATGTGCTCCTCGATATCTCAGCCGCCGACAACTGGAAGACTGAATGGCTCACCCCGATGCGGAATCAGAAGCCCGAGTACTGTAAGGAGCTCTTAAGCCACCGTACGGTCGCCGGCTTTTCCGATGGCGGGGCGCACACCAAGTTCCAGACCCTGGGTGCGTATGTCACGGATCTGCTGACCTGGATGGTGCGGGATACCGAGACCATTACGCTGGAACAGGCCCACTATCATCTGAGCTATCTGCCGGCCTGGACGGCGGGGTTCAAGGATCGTGGCTGTCTGCGGGAAGGCCTGGCAGCTGATATTCTGGTCTACGATCTCGAAAAGCTGGCTGTCAAGCCAACGGAGATCCTCCACGATGTCCCGCCCAACAACTGGCGTCGGGTGCAAGGCGCGGAGGGCTACCGCTGGATCATGGTCAACGGGGATGTGAGTTTCGAGGACGGCAAGGCCACCGGAGCGCTGCCGGGCAAGTTGATCCGCTGTAATCAGTTGTAGGCTATTCATAGCACACACAGATGCCCTCTCCCCTCGTGGGAGAGGGCCAGATGAGGGGGGTTCGGTCGTGGTGTGCGCGTACGCTTCCCCATTTCGACCGCACGGGGGCTGGGGAGAAACTCCGCCCCCGATTTTATGGGATTCGTGCGGGAGGCAGTGATCGAAAGGAGGACTCATAATGACAGAACAGGATATGATGATTTCCGCCGACTCGCACGTTATTGAACCACGGAAGCTCTGGGTTGAGCGGGTCAACACTCCGTTTCGTGACCGCGCGCCGCAGGTTGTGACAAACCCCGGCGATCTCAAGGGCGAGTGGTTTATGTGTGAGGGACTGGAGCCGCGACCGGCCTCGCTGGCCTTTGCCGCGGGCAAGGACCCGAGCGAGTACAACGAGTTCCAAAAAGCGACGAATTATGACGATGGCCTGCCCGGCGGCTGGGAGGCTGCCCCACGTCTCAGAGACATGGCACTCGATGGCGTTGAGGCCGAGGTTATCTATACCACGCTCGGGTTTCGTTTGTTTGGATTGTCAGACGAGCCGTTTCAGCGTGAACTCTTCCGCGTCTACAACGACTGGCTGGCTGAATTCTGCCAGTATGATGCGAAACGCCTGCTGGGGTTAGCCATGATCCCTTTGCTGGATATTGAGGCAGGGATTACGGAGCTGCGACGGAGCGCAAAGCTGGGGTTACGGGGCGCTCTCATTATGTGTTCTCCACCTGAAGGGCAGGACTACGCGGACAGTCTCTATGACCCGTTCTGGGCGGAGGCGCAGGAATTGGGGATGCCGCTGAGCTTGCACCTCGGAACCGGACATGGCAAAGAGAGCCGCTATGATTCTAATCTGTTCCTGCGCATAATGAGTATTCCACATGAAGTGCAACGAACCTTCACCAGCCTTATATTCGGCGGAGTATTAGAGCGCTTCCCCAATCTCAAAATTGTTTCTGCTGAGAATGATATTGGCTGGGTGCCACACTTCCTGGCTCGGGCGGATATGGCGTTTCACAAGCTTGGTTCGGTGAAACTTGGTACCTGGCAGGGCGTCAAGCTGAGCATGCTGCCCAGCGAATATTTCCGCCGCCAGGTGTATGCAACATTTATCGATGACGAGGTCGGAGTCCGCAACTGTGACCTTTTTGGTACGGACAACTATATGTGGTCGAGCGATTATCCCCATCTCATGGCTACTTGGCCGCGGTCGCGCGAAGCCGTGGAACGGAACTTCCAGGGTGCAAGTGAAGAGGTCAAGAGAAAAGTCGTGTGTGAGAATGTCACCCGGCTGTACAATATTGATTTGAACGAAGCTGGTTAGGATGAGGAAAAGGAGGGCCTTATGGATATCGGTTTACTCTTTCCCTTTCGGAATCCCCCCCAATGGCGCAAGCCGTTTCCCCAATTCTATGCCGAGCAATTACGTCAGGCCCAGGTGGCCGAGGAACTCGGCTATGACACGGTCTGGCTGACTGAACATCACTTTGCCGAAGACGGCTACTCGCCCTCGCTGCTGCCGATTGCCGGAACACTGGCCGCGATGACGAGTCGGGTGCGTATCGGGACATTTCTGATCCTCTTGCCCCTGCACAACGCCGTGCGGGTAGCCGAAGACGCCGCAACCGTGGATATCCTGTCCAACGGACGCTTTGACCTGGGGCTGGGACAGGGCTATGCCCAGGCCGAGTTTGCCGGCTATGGCATTCCGCGCAAGGAACGCGGCTCGCGCATGGAGGAGGGGGTTCAGGTCATCCAAGGCATCTGGACCCAGGATCCCTTCTCCTATGAGGGCAAACACTATCAGTTGAAAGACATTCGCCTCAGACCAAACCGGCCCCAAGCCCACCACCACCACGTAGGATTCGTGCCCAACAGACAAACGACGTTCCACGGGCCCGCGGGCGAGGCCTTGCCCTTTATCCCATTTTATGCCTTCCGCTATCCGCTCAAGTCACGTATACAGTTATGCAG
>WTHD01000209.1 GCA_011523265.1 Candidatus Binatota bacterium | reverse complement strand
CTCCAGTTTACTACTGTAGAGAAGTAGGAGGAAGATATGGGTCGAACGCCCGCAAAGAGTAATAATGCAAATGGACTCCAGGGTGTTCGCATTAATGCGGACGGCGAAGATGTCGGTCTGAACCCTAAGTCTCTGAAATCAAAGAAAATTGGCGAACTGGCGGAGATTGCACGAAATTTTGACGTTGAGGGAGCGTCCAGTCTTCGTAAACAAGACTTGATCTTTTCTATTCTCCAGGCCCAGGCTGAGCAGAGCGGCTTTATCTACGGCGAGGGGGTGTTAGAGATTCTCTCTGACGGGTTCGGCTTTCTCCGTTCCCCCGACTACAATTATCTGCCGGGGCCGGATGACATTTATGTGTCACCGAGCCAGATTCGGCGGTTCAATCTACGGACCGGAGACGTGGTGGCCGGGCAAATCCGGCCACCCAAGGAAGGCGAGCGCTATTTTGCGTTGCTGAAAGTCGAAGCGACGAACTATGAGGAGCCTGAACGCGCCCGAGATAAAATCCTTTTTGACAATTTGACGCCGCTCTACCCCGAGGAACAACTCCGGCTCGAACACAATCCTGAGGAGTATACAACGCGGACCATTGATCTGTTCACTCCCATAGGAAAAGGGCAGCGTGGCTTAATTGTTGCCGCTCCTCGTACGGGCAAGACCATGATGCTGCAAAGTTTGGCGCATGGCATCGTTCACAATCATAAGGAAGTTATTTTGATTGTCTTATTGATTGACGAGCGACCGGAGGAAGTCACCGATATGCAGCGCTCAGTCCGTGCCGAGGTTGTGAGTTCGACGTTTGACGAACCGGCGAATCGGCACGTACAGGTGGCGGAGATGGTCTTAGAAAAAGCAAAACGTCTGGTCGAGCATGGAAAAGACGTTGTCGTCTTACTCGACAGCATTACCCGCTTAGCGCGCGCGAATAACGCCGTGGTTCCGCCGAGTGGGAAATTGCTGTCCGGTGGTGTGGATGCCAATGCCTTACGGATGCCGAAAAAATTCTTTGGAGCGGCACGCAACATTGAAGATGGGGGAAGCTTGACTATTATTGGGACGGCCCTGGTCGATACCGGCAGTCGTATGGATGAGGTCATCTTTGAAGAATTCAAAGGGACTGGTAATATGGAAATCCACCTGGACCGCCGCCTGATGGATAAGCGGATTTTCCCTGCCATGGATATTGGCCGCTCGGGTACCCGCAAGGAAGAGATGTTGCTGACTAAGAAGACCTTGGACCGGGTGCGGCTTCTCAGACAATTGTTAACCCAAATGAACGCAGTCGAAGCAATGGAATTTTTTATGGATAAAATCCAGGAGACAAAGGATAATCAAGAATTCCTTGAATCCATGAATCAATAGCGCTCTCTGGCGCGTTGCAAAGATTTTTCGCCTTTGATATAAAATCCCTCCCCGAAATTAAGCATATTCCACGCATAGTTAAGAAAGAAAGGTGCCCGCTACATGGTTGAAATTACGATCAAGCAATTGCTTGAGGCTGGGGTTCACTTTGGCCACCAGACGAGTCGCTGGAACCCAAAGATGAAGCCCTATATTTTTGGTGCCCGTAACGGAATCCACATCATCGACTTGCAGCAGACCGTGGGCATGTTACGCGACGCGTGCGGCTTTATTCGCGATCTGGTCGCGGATGGTGGTCAGATTCTCTTTGTCGGGACCAAGAAGCAGGCGCAGGAGGTCGTGCGCGAAGCAGCCGAGCGGTGTGAAATGTTTTATGTCCATAACCGCTGGCTGGGTGGGATGTTAACGAACTTTCAAACCATCCGGAAGTCTATCGATCGATTGAAACGCGTCGAAGAGATGCTCGAAACAGCCGCGATTGCTGATGCGCTGACGAAGAAAGAACGCTTAGGGATTAGCCGGGAGCGAGATAAGCTGATGAATGTGCTAGGTGGCATCAAAACGATGCGGAAGCTGCCTGATGCGATGTTTGTCGTTGACACCAAGAAGGAAGAAATCGCTGTGCGGGAGGCAAATAAGCTCGGTCTACCAGTTGTCGCGGCGATTGATTCAAACTGTGATCCGGATCTGATCACGTATAAAATCCCAGGGAATGATGATGCCATCCGTGCGATTCGCCTTTTTGTGGATGCTATCGCTGACGCCTCCATAGAAGGGCGGACGCTGTATCAAGAGCAGCAACAGGGCGAAGGTGAAGCCCTTGACCAGGCGGACCAAGAAGAAACAGAAACGCGCGCTGGACCGGATATGACGGAAGCTCCCGCGCCATCTCCTGAGGTACAGGCCGAAGACACTCCGACAGAGGCGGCGTCTATTGAGGAAGGGGGCGAGGCGTGAGCGCTATTTCGATGGCCCAGGTAAAAGAACTGCGCGAGCGGACAGGCGCGGGTATTGTCAACTGTAAAAAAGCGCTCGCCGAAAATAACGGGAATATTGAAAAAGCCATTGACTTTCTTCGCGAGAAAGGATTGGCCGCTGCCGCAAAGCGGGCCGGACGCGCGGCAGAGCAGGGCGTGGTTGGCTCCTATATTCACGGGGGCGGCAAGATCGGCGTCTTGGTTGAAGTGAATTGCGAGACTGACTTTGTCGCTCGGACTGAGGAGTTCCAGCAGCTTGTCAAAGATCTTGCGATGCAGGTGGCTGCCGCAAATCCACGCTGCGTGCGTCGGGAAGACATTACTGAGGTAGAACTTGAGCGGGAGCGGGCGGTCTACCAGACACAGGCCGAAGCGTCCGGAAAGCCGGCTCAGGTTATTGAGAAGATAGTTTCAGGAAAGGTCGAGAAGTTTTACAGCGAAGTGTGTTTGCTCGAACAAGCCTATATTCGGGAGCCGAGCAAAACTGTACAAGAAATTGTCAATGATGCGGTGAGTAAGACGGGCGAAAATATTATTGTCCACCGATTTGCGCGTTTCCAGATCGGAGAGGCAAGCGCCACTGACGGGGGGACTGAGTAGGCCGCATGGCGACAAGATCTGCACCATACCAACGTGTTCTCCTCAAGTTGGGAGGAGAGGCTCTCGCTGGCGAACGAGGCTATGGGATTGACGATGTGGTCTTAGCTCGCATTGCCGGAGAGATCCAGGAGATTCATGCGCTGGGGTGTGAGATCGCTTTGGTCCTCGGTGGAGGAAATATACTGCGTGGAGTAGATGCGAGTTCAAGAGGGATTGCGCGAGCGACCGGCGACTATATGGGGATGCTGGCCACGGTGATCAATAGCCTAGCCATGCAGGAAGCTTTGGAGAAGGTGGAGGTCCCTACGCGCGTGATGTCAGCCCTGACCGTATCGCAGGTGGCGGAACCGTATATTCGACGGCGCGCAACGCGCCATCTTGAGAAAGGCCGTGTCGTTATTTTTGCCTCTGGTACCGGCAATCCGTATTTTACCACGGATACAGCAGCCAGCTTGCGGGCGATGGAAATCGGAGCCCAAGCTATCTTCAAAGCAACCAAGGTTGATGGGATCTATAGCGCTGACCCGATGAAAGATTCGACGGCCGAGCGGTATCAGAACCTGACCTATCTTGAAGTCTTACAGCAAAACCTCAAGGTCATGGACTCCACCGCGATATCATTGTGCATGGACAATCATCTCCCCATCATTGTGTTCAGTATGCTTGAGCCTGGGAATATCCAGCGCGTGGTACGTGGAGAGCCTATTGGAACGGTGGTCAATGGAGGGGAGCTATGAGCGCCGAAGTTTTGGAACAAATGAAGCAAGAAATGGAGCGCACCCTTGGGTCGCTCCGTGGCGAGTTTTCGAAAGTTCGCACCGGTCGTGCCTCCACGTCATTAATCGAAGGCGTGATGGTCGAGTATTACGGGTCCCCAACTCCACTCAATCAACTCGCCTCTTTGTCTGCACCAGAAGCTCGCCTCCTTGTTGTCCAGCCATACGAAAAAAATATTATCGGTGATGTGGAAAAGGCGATTTACCAGGCCGACCTAGGCCTCACTCCGGTCAACGATGGGAAACTCATTCGCGTCCCCATACCTGAACTCACCGAAGAACGGCGAAAAGATTTTGTCCGAAAAATTCGTAAAAGCGCAGAGGAATACCGGATTTCTATGCGGAATCATAGACGCGATGCCAATGACTATCTCAAGGAAATGCAAAAGGATAAAGAAATTACCGAAGATGAATTGCACACCGCACAGGACCGTGTACAAAAGATGACGAATGAGTATATCGAAAAACTTGACCATATCCTCAAGCTGAAAGAGGAAGAGTTGATGGCGGTATAAGGGGATGGTGTTTTCCTGCGACTGGCCATGTGAATAATCTATTCTAACCTGCTGTTTATACGCGTGAGCGTTATCCTTGAGAAAGACCAATTGCCCCGTCATGTTGCCATTATTATGGATGGTAATGGGCGGTGGGCACAGCGACGCGGACTGAGCCGTATCGAGGGCCACAAGCGTGGGAAAGAGGCGGTCCGCAATATTGTCGAGACGAGTCGTGGCATCGGCCTCTCGTATCTAACCCTGTACGCGTTTTCTTCGGAGAACTGGCAGCGGCCGCCCCGTGAGGTTCGTGCGCTCATGGGGCTCCTCAATCGCTACCTACGGACGGAATTACGGCGTATGATGCGGTATAATATCCGCCTGCGTGCCATTGGCGATCTGGGCCGCCTTCCAGCGACGGTTCGGAAATCTCTGCTTGACGGTATTGCCGCAACACGAGACAACACCGGACTGACTGTTGTACTCGCCGTGAGCTATAGTGCACGGGAAGAAATCGTTGCCGCCGTACAGACTCTGGCGACGGCCGTACAAGCGGGACAACTGCGGCCATTCGAGATTGACCAGCACGCGATCGAACAATCATTGTGGACGGCAGATATCCCCGCTCCCGACCTCCTTATTCGGACGAGCGGAGAGTTCCGGATCAGTAACTTCATGCTCTGGCAGTTGGCCTACACGGAACTCTATGTGACCGATACCCTGTGGCCAGACTTCGACCGCGACGCCTTCTTGCAGGCATTGGCAGATTATCAGCAGCGAGATCGGCGTTTCGGTCGGACGGCCGAGCAACTGATTGAGACTGAGCTCAAACGTGCTGCGCACTAGGCTCCTGACCGCCGCGGTCGCGCTTCCCCTTCTCATCTTCCTGATACACTCGGCGCCGGAATGGGGCTTTTCGAGTGCCATTCTGGTGCTGACTGGTGTCGGCCTATATGAATATTTCTCACTCACGCGAGCCCAATGCTCCCTCTCTCCGGTCGTCGGCGGACTGTGGGGCATGCTGGTCGCACTCAGCATGCTATCGGGTGATGTTCGGCTCATCGGCGCTGTATTCATCCTCGGTTTTGTACTGGTTTTTATCCTCAGTCTTCGAGATCGTCAGCCAGCACGAGGAATCCAGACAACGAGCCTCTGCGTACTTGGTGTTGTGTATATTGGGTTTCTTTTTCCACACTTGCTGTGGATACACCGCGGCCCGGAAGGCGCGGGATGGATTTTTTTCATACTGCTTGTGGCCATGCTTGGAGACACCGGAGGATATGCCGTTGGACGAATATGGGGAAAACGGAAACTGCTACCGCATATCAGCCCCAGCAAAACCATAGAGGGGAGTGTCGGATCAATAGGCGGGAACTGCGTCGCTGCTCTCGTTGCCTGGCAGTATCTCCTGCCCAATCGTTCTGCGCTCGAATTAGTGCTACTTGCGCTTCTGATGGGGGTGCTCGCCCAGTTGGGCGACCTGTGTGAGTCTGCCTTGAAACGGGCCTGCAGCGCCAAAGACTCAGGCCGTGTCTTTCCCGGCCACGGCGGAGTGCTTGATCGTATCGATAGTTTACTTTTCCCGGGCGCCTTTATCTATTACTATAATACGCTGTGGCATTGAATCTGGTCCGAAAACTGAGGAGTACGTGGGCATGGATCTTTCGACTTTTGATGTTGCGCTACGAGTGGTTATTGTCTTTGGATTAATCATTTTTGTGCACGAATTGGGACACTTCCTGACCGCCAAGTGGGCTGGCGTTGGGGTGGAGCGATTCTCGCTCGGATTTGGGCCGAAACTCCTCGGTCGGAAGGTTGGCGAAACGGAGTATTTACTCAGCGCCATTCCTCTGGGGGGCTATGTAAAGATGATTGGAGAGGAAATCGGTGAGGAGGTGGATGAGGCTGACCTGCACCGCTCCTTTACCCATAAATCCTTGCCAAAACGCTTTCTGATTGTCGCTGCCGGTCCATTGGCCAACTTTCTGATGGCTTTTATCGTCTTTAGTCTGGCCTTTGCCCAATTTGGCGTCAATGTCCCGATCGATCAACCCACGGTTGGCGGAGTTGTGGCGAACATGCCTGCGGAAACGGCCGGTCTAGAACCGGAAGACGAAATCCTCAAAGTCGATGGGGTTACCGTCCACACCTGGGAGGAACTCGCTGAGCAGATTCAGCACAGTAATGGGAATGAGATTGACCTTGTTATTAAAAAGGCGAGCCGTGGCCAGATTATTGTCGCAACGGTCAGCCCCCAACTGCGTGACAACCCCGTCGGCGGGCAAGTCTACGTGATTGGTATTGAGCGAGCCTTTACGAACGAAGCTGTCACCATAGGACGAGCGATAACGCTTGGAGCTGAGCAAACCTGGCTGTGGACGCACCTCATTTTGGACAGCGTTGTTAAGCTCATAAGTGGAGAGGTTTCAACCAAGGAACTGGGCGGCCCTATTCTCATTGCGCAGGTGGCTGGACAGCAGGCGCGTTTGGGATTGGATTATTTGCTACGCTTCACGGCCATCGTGAACGTCAACTTAGCCATCTTTAATCTTCTGCCTATCCCCATCCTTGACGGTGGCCATCTGTTGCTCATGCTCATTGAGCTCCTCATCGGCCGCCCGTTGAGCAATCGTTCCAAAGAGATGGCCTTACGCGTCGGTTTCCTGGTCATCGTCTCGCTCATAGTCCTGGTCTTCTACAACGATATTTCACGACTGGTCAGCTGATCTCTTGACATGCTCGTTCTCGGCATAGACGCGGCTACCCCGATTGCGGGTGTCGGCCTGATACAGGACGGCAGTATTCTGTCGGAACAGTCAGGTGGCGCTGCGACGAGTCACGCGGAAAATCTTTTACCGTTGATCCATCGCGTCCTTGACCGGGCACACGTCAGCCTGCCCGAGATCGCAGGTATAGGGGTGACGATTGGCCCTGGAGCCTTCTCCGGTCTGCGCATCGCGCTCGGCACGACAAAAGGTTTTGCCTATGCCCTGTCTCAGCGGGTTGCCGGCGTCTCGACGCTCCTCACGTTTGCCCATGCAGTGACCCATTGGACAGGCCGGCTGTGCGTTGTGCTGGACGCTCGCAAACGTGAAGTGTATGCCGCCTGCTTTGCCCGTGACGCGGACGGGCACATTACCCGTCTGACTGACGATATGGTCCTTGCGCCCGAAGAGTTGGCCAACCAAATCATTGAGCCATGCCTCTTTGTTGGAGATGGCGTTG
>WTHD01000251.1 GCA_011523265.1 Candidatus Binatota bacterium | reverse complement strand
GTTCCAGACGAGTACATACGGGTCCCGCAGACGCGGTCCGGTTATACCGGGAATGCTGGGGAGATCCCCATCTCCAGCGCCCACCTTAAGCTGCGCCTTCATGCCCTTTTCCATATGCTGAGAAACGTCACAATGCACCAGATAGGTCTTGTCTCCGGGCGGGAGGATAAACGTGCTTGTCCGCTGTCCTTTACCTGCCACCTCAAGCGTAAACATACCCATGGGGTAGATATAGCGCGGCAGGCCGTGCAGCATCCACTGGTGACGAACGGTGTCCGTATTGATGAGCGTTACCGTGAGTTTCGTACACGGCGCAAAGCGCCATTCGTTTCGATCATACGCAAACATCGTCCCCGGCTGGGCAAATTCTTTGCCGGCACGAACAGTGATCTCGCGTTCACCAGAGAGACGCGGACAGCCCCGGGGGAGTTGGTCCGCGTTTTCATTCATCACCATACCCGCCGTATCGAGTTGCATGCCATGATGCGCATGATGGTGAGACTCATGCTCTTGAGTCGAGCCGACCTCGCTGGAAAGCAAGACGGACAAGGTGCATACGGCCAGTGTAGAGACAGCCTTCTGGAGTTGCCCTCCCCGGGACGCTTCTACCCTCTTCTGACTATTTTTCCTCGGAAAAAATCCCATCGAAGATTCCCTCTTAGCGGTATCGAACCCGTCGCTTGCTCAAGGCGAAGGCCCCACCGATAAGGAGACCGATACCTATCCCAAGTATGAGGGCATAACTCAAGGGCAGGGAACGAGCGCTGGCCTCCCCAAGTAGACCGAAGTCCTTCAGTCCGGCCCAGATGGGAAGCTTTTTTTGATAATACTCCTGGGTGAAAAAGGGTGCCCAGTCCATCCCCTGTGTTTTCGGCTGACCGGATGTGTCCAAATAGTCCTGGTAGACAATGGCGCTAATATTTCCACCAGGGTTGATCCCATCAGTGGTGATCGCTTTTTCCTTGTGGTCGTGGAGCAGCCAGACGCCTGGCCCGTAATTGTGCAGGCCGTCATCGGTGGTGTTGAGAAGAAGGTCCACCCGTTGGGCCGGGCTAATCCAGACCACATCACGAGTGATTTGCGCAGCCGGATTATGTTCGACGCCGTCATAATGCGTCAGTGTGACTTTATGCCCATGTGTATGCAGAGAAATGCCTTCTGCTCCGCCGTTAAGCACGCGCAGTTTGACGCGTTCATTCGGAGCAACAACGATCAGCGATTCACGGGTCGTGTAGGGAAAGGAGCGGCCGTTGAGGAGGAAATAGTCGGGGTCTTGATCTGTAATATCATAGCGGCGATTGGTCGCCTCGGCGATCAATCGGGGATCACCTGCAGTCTGAATAATATTATTCAACGCCGGGTCAATGTCCTGGTAGTGCAAATCGAATTCCCGGTCATAAGACTCTCTGACTGCTGCGGAGACAGCGCGTACCCGGCCGGCCCCGACATTGAGCGTTTGGAGCCAGTTATTCGGCCGGTTGTCCTCAACCACAAACATCCCCTGGAGCCCCATCAGAATATGGACATGCGGTTGGACGTGGCAGTGATAAAACATCGTCCCCGTTTGACGCGGAGTCATTTCATAGGAGCGGCTCTCCCCTGGTGAGACTGGCATTTCGCTCGCAATCGGCACTCCATCATTTCCCTCACCAGTCGCGTCAACAAAGGGATGGTCAACCCCGTGGAAGTGTATGGTGTGTGGCAGATAGTGCGTATTCTCCAAGGTTACCCGGAGCGTATCACCCTGCTCTACACGAATCACCGGAGACGGGGCTCGCAAGGTCGGATGTGCCCACTCGCTCTCAAAATTTTCAGTCGCCATGCCGCGTGATTTTGGCGCGAAAACCCAGAGTCCAGGCTGGACACCCGGCGCAATGGCATAGGCGGGAAACGGTGCAGGATCATCCGGCGAGTGTCCATTCAGTTCTACGACTTCAAGCCGGACATGAATCTCGTCAGGATCGCCATCCCCGTCTCTGTCGTTCTCTTTCACCACGGTATTTGGCGTCAGCCGGGTCTCCATAAGGGTGTGCAGACTAATATTATTCGTTCCTTTGACAAAGGCCGCAATTTCCGCTGGATTATCCGGGTCACACACCGGTGAGGCTGCTATGGCGACACCTTCAAGAGTCTGAGATTTCCGCCAGTCTGCATGTCTATCCAGACAGAATGGCTCCACACTGACAGGGCTTATTTGACGGCTAGGGGGCGGCTCCTGGTAGGCCTCTTCACCAAGATATTGATACGCAACGTCTTGTATTGGGCGGGGGAGCCAAGTCCGCGGCACGAGAAAGAGTGTACCGATAGCAAGCACACTAAGCAAAAAGAAGAAGAGCAGACCGCGGAGCCACATCGTTCAACATGTACTGTGAACAGGGCGTTCGGGAAAGGGGGGGCTGTCCGGTTCCGCAGCTATCCCCTGAGCAGGGGTGAAACCTTTTTCACAGGAAACGGCGGCCAACCGAGTTTACCACCGACAACGTAATAACCCACGCCACAGCCAACAAGCAGCCCCGCGATCAAGACCAGCATGGTATTTGAGAGTGACGCGACGCGAATTGGAAACCGCACTGCCCCATCAACCCCATCGACTGTCATCAGGGCCGTATACTGTCCAGGTGTGTCAAAATTGACTTCAGCGTTCACCACGCCGCTGGGATATACCCGCGCCGGGATATCGAGCAACAGTCGCGGTTCAGCCACATTGGTTTCCTCAACAATGCGAACCGCAGCCGACTTCTTACGCAATTCAGGATCAATCAGGTCAAAAACGAGAATCGCATTCCCAGTCTGAGGAACACTTCGACAGAATTCCTCGGTTGCGTACTCCTGCGGCTGGTAGGCAGAAAAATGGACCAGATAGACGCCTGCCCGCTCTATACAGGGGTCCAGATCCATGGCGACACCCCCATGTCCCCAGGCTCCTATCGGGACGAGGAGCATCGCAACAAGGAGGAGCAATTTCACAGTGCTGTCCAGTTGTGCTCTAGAGCGGGACGTGGGCTCCCCGCTCTAGACCTTATGGCAGATAGGTTGAACGAAACTGAGTGGGGACGACATTTGAGCGGACCGTCACCAACTCATGACCCTCGTTCCCATTCTCAAAGCGTAAGACTGCGCCAATAAACTGCTGCGGTGCTTGTGTCGGGATGAGACGTTCCGTCCCGAAAATTGCACTTGAAACAGTCAGGGTCAGCTCTTTTGTTTCGCCCGGAGTAATCGGTCCGTCCGGCTGTACTTCGAGGCGGCCAACAAAATCCCTCGGCCCGGCCTGGGCTTGCTCGGCTTCCGGTCCGTTCACAAAGGTCGCCATTGCTATAGTCAGTTGCTTGAGTTCGATGTCGCTCTCGACAACATTCGTCACCTGGACCTTCATCTCAAGCGTTTCACTCGCTTCGTCATAGGTCGCCCCGCTGGCCTGAGCCTCGGCCATCTTTTCACCAGAAGAAATGAATTCCGGTGTAAACCAGTCTGTTTGCTGCGGCCAGCGAACCGGCGCATTTGACGTGGCATAGGTCCAACCGATAACCAGCATCACCAGGGTCACGCCCACGATGACATTCATCCACATATGATCACGAGGCGTGATGAGACCGATATCGGGAGCATCATCGTTCACCGGAAGCTGGACAGTAACAGCGAGATTGGTCACCGTTCTTTTATTGGCCGTCCAGTACAGTATCCAGGCGACTCCCAGGACAAACCCGGCAAACGACCACCACCAGACGAATGCACCTCCATACGTACTGAGCTCAATCGTCTCACCGGACAGCAGGGTGAGCGGGAAGGAGAACGGCTCCGCGCTGGGTTCGACGGTCACCCATTCGCCAGGTCCAATCAGGGTACCAGTCCCATATACGGCGATCCCGGGATGCACATGCCAGTTCCCAGGCTCTTTGCCAACAAGCTCCATTTCAAACTCGTAAATGCCCCCCTTTTGGGCAAAGAACGATCCAATCGCAGCCGTTCCGTTGACAAAGCGCTCTTTGAGCACAAAGACCGGTCCGGGGACGACCGGCATAATAGAAGCGATTTCCGGCGTTTCTAGCGTATGTGGCCACGTCTCAAGGATCTTGACCGACCCCGTAACCTTGACTGGCTCTCCAACCTCGATTTCAGTCGGCGACACGCTGACATTAAAGAAAGCCGTGGTCATGTTCTTCAAGAACGGCTCGTCGGCAGCCTCACCGTGGGCAAAGGCGTTTGGCGTATTGGCAACGATAACGGCCAGTACGAATAACACGCCAAAAAGAGTAAACATGTCCTCCAATAGATATAAGATGCTGGACGCGTTTACTCTTTCACTGCCAAGCACGGATCGCTTACCCATCGGCCGCCCTCCTGGCTTCGGGCTGTTCGTCCGGGAGTGGGGGCTTGGTTTCTATGACACGCAATCGGGGCTTGCGCTTGATGCGAATAATCCGGTCCGTTTCCGGCAACCCGCGTCCGCCCGTCTCTGCACTCTTCGATGCTGGCCACAAAACCACCAGCCAATAACACACAAAGGCTAAGATACCTGCGGTAATGACGGGCGGGCCTATTTCAGAGATATTCATACCGTGCGCATACACGGGGGAAGGAAACAGAGACAGGCCGGCAAGAAGAGCCATGAGCACAGAGCAGACTCTTCCGTATCGGGCGGGCTGCTGAGGTTCGAAAGACATACCGCACCTCATATTTGTCTCACACAGTTTTCAGATAGCGCCGAATCGGCCACACTGCCAAATACCGGCCAATAAACTGACCGATCCAGTAGCCAGCAAAGGCTGCGGTTCCGGCAAAGGCCAGCGAAACGTATTGCGTCTCACCCAGGAAACTCCGCAACGCCCCACGCTCAATCAGTCGGAGATATTCCGGGGTTTGAGAGCGGATATAGGCAATACCCTGGACATCGGCAACCGTCACCACATGGTCCATAAAATAGGCCGGCTGGAGAAAAGCAGCTAAGGGAACGTAATTATAGGCCCACACCGCGATCGCCCACACATGGGCGCCAATCAGCGAGGTGAGGATAAAACTCTTGGTTTTCATTAAGGTCCAGTCCATCAAGATCCCGGCGCAGACGACGGAGGCAGGCCACACGAAGTTCATAGGGTAGGTCGCTGCGAGGTCCCACTGGAAATATCGCCCAACCCAGGCCGCAAAAAACAAGCAGCACGCGGTGTAGGTCGCACCAGTCGGAAAGCGCCAGGCGGTCCACTGGATGTATTGCAGCGTCGAGGGAATAATGATCGTGGCAAAGGCCGTGACCACCGGCCACCACTGCGGGTCTTTCCAATCTGTCCAGAAATCCCAGTCACCGGCAAATAACTGCTTGGTGATATCAGCGGCACCGGCTACCACGAAAACTGCCGTGGTCCAGAAGACAAGGTCCCACTTCCAATCAACCCATTTATATTTCTTGTTGAGCAGTTCTTTGAGTTCGAGCCGCCGTTGCCGTTCCGCCGCATCTGCGATGTCGGTTACGGTTGTGGTTTCCGTCGCCATGCGCACTTCCTCTCTGCACGAGGATTTTCGATCCGTTTATCGACCAAACCCACACCACCGTTATTAGTCGGCGGCAATCGGCGACTCAAGCGAAGCTTCCGGGTTCGTATCCTCTTCGATCTTCTCTATCTCGAACATGCGCACTAGCGTCTCGCCCCACACCGCAAACATACCCGCCGCAAGCCAGCCGTAAATCACAAACGGCCAGTGAAACGGAACAGAGAAAATCTCTTCAGAAATCCACAGGCTGTGGCCCCACTCATTGGCAGCAACCGCCATGCATTCGAGTACACAGGCACTGATCAGCAGAAAGAACGACCAGGGAAATCCTTTGTCTCTTCCGTACAGCGCGGGGATGTGGAACCGCCCGTAGATATAGGTCCCGACGGCCAATATGACCGAGAGGGGGAAGAAAAAGTAGAACATCGGGATATGGGTCGGGGTGAATGCCGTGTCACGAACCATGGTTTGGTGCCACGATCCGTCCCAGTTCGGCCAGAAGCTGGCCATCAGATAGATAGCCAGACTCGTCGCGCCAACGAGGCTCCACAAAATCGCGATCCGGCGCGTCTCTTCGGCGGGTGAGCATTCTTGTCCTTGAATGGCCCGGCCATTCCGGATGAGCCAGCCTAGCCACACACCGCTGAATACGCCTAAGACAATCAATTCACCCCAGAACAGCGTCCAATAATACATCGTGAATTCAGCGCTTGCTGAGTTCAGTCCGGCAGAGAACATAAAGGCGTAGTTCCAATACCAGAAAAAGATATTGGACAGCATGATCAGCCCGCACCCCCAGAAGAGAGGATGCCAGCCGACTGACCAATCAGTCGGATTGGCGGGATTACCAGTTGTCATGGAACCATCGCCGGAACCTTTTGGTGCATTTTGTACTGCTTGCGCCTGAGCCATGCCTATTCCTCCTCGATAGTAGTAACGCTGTTACTGTATACTCTCTTTCTTTATTTCACCAGTTCTTCTCTACTCCGAGTAGTGATCTTATAACGAATCACCGAGACTGCAAGAACGATAACCACCCCGAGGGTAATCAGCGCTGGTCCGACTAAGGCCTTATACCATGCCGCAACCTGAAAGGGAAATGCAAATTTGCGCGGTTCGCGTTCCTCCGCAAGCCCGAGCAGGACATGCACTTCGTAGCGCAGTCCCGCTTTCACGACGACCTCCGCGTTGGCCACGCCACGTTCATATACTTGGAAAGGTAAGGACAGAATCGTACTCGACTGTCCGGATTCACCTGAGGCAACGAGTTCGACACCGAACGGCATTTCCCACAGGTCGGGCGTCACGTCCACGACCAGGAAGGCATTCCCCACACGCGGGATTTCCTCACAATACTCCGTGACCGGGTCGAATTGAGTCTGATAAAACGTAATATGCAAGAGTGAAGCCCCGACCTCCCGTCGGCATGGGTCACCGGGGCCCCTGTCCCGATGCGCCCCGGATGACGCGGGAAACATCAGGCAAAACGCCGCTACGACAGCGAAAAGAGAGGAGATTCGGTGGGCGCGTCTCATCGGCCAATTCTTACGGAATTTCGGCATTGATCCCCGGCCCTGAGATAGCAGGATGAAGGAGAGGGGACAACTCCAGGGCGAGACCTCGACTTAGTGAAGGGAACGGTCAATATCAACAAAAAACGACAGGAGGGCCGTATTGAGTGCCGGCCACTGCCGATGGGCATCAGTTCCTTCACAGTATATGGTTTTGCTGTTTGCCCTACATCCTGAGTAAGACACACAGCCATTTTCATCCTCCTCAACCGAACCGGCCCGACACTTATTACACGCAGCCAGCCAGGAAGCCGTCTCGGCCCCGTAGCCGGGGAAAAGATGGTCGTTGGCGCTGTGCATAATCAGGGCAGACAATGATCCGGGAGACGGGAAGGATTCGTGGTCGGTCCGCCTGACCCCGGCGGCACTCGGCGCGACCGCTGTCGGGATATGG
>WTHD01000286.1 GCA_011523265.1 Candidatus Binatota bacterium | reverse complement strand
GTGTATCTCATTGCTACGGACGGCTGGGTCGAAGCGGCCAAACCGCGCAGTATCGTTGAGGATAAGGAAAAGAAGATCAAAGAGACGCCGGACCTGACCATCAAGCGCAAGAAATACAAGATGGACCTGATTCCTCCGGCTTTGGTTGTCGCGCGTTATTTTGCCACGGAGCAGACCGCGCTCGAAGCGCTTCAAGCCGAGCAAGACTCCGCTGCCCGCGCGCTGGAGGAGTTCGTTGAAGAGCATAGCGGCGAGGATGGCCTGCTGGCGGACGCCACCAATGACAAAGGCGCGGTCACCAAGGCGAGCGTGAAGGGGCGGCTCAAGACCATTCAGGATGAGCTGGAAAGCGACAAGGAACGGGAAATCCTCATACGCTGCCTTACCCTGATTGAGGCCGAGTCCAGCGCCGGCAAGGCGGCCAAAGACGCCCAGGCCGCGCTGGACCACAAGGTGCTGGACCACTACGCGGTACTCACTGAAGCCGAGATCAAGACGCTGGTAGTTGAAGACAAATGGGTTGCCAGTATCCAGGCTGCCCTTGACAGTGAGGTGCAACGGTTGACCCAGCAACTCGCTGGTCGTGTCAAAGAATTGGAAGAACGCTACGCCAGCCCACTGCCGGAGCTGGAGCGGGAGGTGGAGGAGTTCGGCGTGAAGGTCGAAGGGCATCTGAAGAAGATGGGGCTGTCGCTATGAGTCAGGAATTCGATTTCGAGCAGCTTGTCCAACTGTGTCGGCAAACCCACGAGGAGACGCGGCAATCAGCGGCGCGTGCGGTCGATCACTCGCTCGTCGTGCGGAATTGGCTGTTCGGCTGGTACATTGTTGAGTACGAGCAAAATGGCGTGGATCGAGCGGAGTATGGGGCGCGCACTCTGGAAAACCTGTCGGCTGCCCTCAAATCCAAGATTGGCCGTGGCTTCTCCATACGCTCTCTTGAGCAGATTCGTCGCTTTTACCTTCAGTTTGGCGGAATCGAAAAAACGTAGACACTGTCTGCGGAATTCACTACCTCGCAAGAGAATCTGTCTGTGGCGCTCCGGTCGGTGTCCACAACATTGCTTCAACACCTCCCCCTCAGCTGGTCCCACTACGTCACTCTCCTGACCATTGACAACCCGGACACGCGTCGCTTCTACGAGATCGAAGCCGCCGAGAGCGACTGGAGGGTGCGCGAGTTGGAACGGCAGATAGCCAGTTCTCTGTACGAGTCAGGAGCGCGCTTGCAGTCGGAGAATTCCAAGGCGCTCGGGATTTAACGACCCCACCGGCTGGGCCTTGGACTGCCTGACAGCCTGTACGGACCGCCCTGATTGAGCACATCTTTTTCAGGTCGTTTTTTGGTTGTACAATTGCCGCTATGAACGTGGTCGCTGACACGAACATCTTCCTTGCGATTGCATTGAACGAGCCGCCGAAGGAGCAGATTGTAGAAGTCACCTCGGGCGCAGTGTTGAGCGCTCCAGAAATACTGCCCTATGAAATTGGCAACGCTCTGTCTGCGATGACCAAGCGTGGGCGAATTTCCAGGGCTGAAGCCTTGGCCGCCGAAAAGGCCGCAAACCTTATTCCGGTCAGACTGGTCAATATCGACATTCAGAAGGCGCTTGAGTTGGCCATTGAACACAACATCTACGCATACGATGCGTATTTTTTGCTCTGCGCCAAATCCTTGGCCCAATTCCTCATGTCACTTGATGGAAGAATGAAGCAAGTCGCTCGTGATCTGGGGATCAACGTATTGGAGTGAATATCCATGAAGGCATTTACCTATTCGGAAGCCCGTCAGAATCTCGCCCGACTGTTGGTTCTGGCGCAAAAAGAAGAAGTGGAAATTCGCAGACAAGACGGTAGCGTTTTCTCCCTCAAAGCCAAAAAAAGCGCCACAAAATCACCGTTTGATGTGCCAGGAGTCAAGACGCGAGCCACCACGGCGGATATTCTGGACGCTATCCGCACGTCGCGGGAGAGAGGCATTTGAAGCGGATGGGGCTGTCGCTATGAGTCAGGAATTCGATTTCGAGCAGCTTGTCGAACTGTGTCGGCAAACCCACGAGGAGACACGGCAATCAGCGGCGCGTGCGGTCGATCACTCGCTCGTCGTGCGGAATTGGCTGTTCGGCTGGTACATTGGCTATCCAGAGATTCAACAGACGCTGTCCGTCAATTCTGTTCTGCTGCCCACAGGTATCGCGCCTACCGTACCCATGCGAGAGAAATCAGGATAACCGGCTGAATGGTAAGGTTGAGGGGCACCTGAAGATGGTGAGGGTAGTGTGAGTATGGACGTAGACACCGTTCCTATCCCGAGCTGGAATTCTCTGGGTGTTCTGCCTCCGGTCAATTCAGCGGACCCGACATCGTCAGACCGGTCTCCGTACTGTGTTTCACTTATCGACTTTGTGTTGCGGTTTGGAGATACTGAGCCTCGCCAGCGAATCATAACGGGATTCCTCAATTTCCGCAGTGCGTTGCAGGCGATTGATTTGGTCAGCGGCTTTCAGTGGATAGACGGCAGCTTCGTTGAAAACATTGAGGTAATCGAAGAGCGTGCCCCACGCGATATCGACGTGGTCACTTTCTTTCATATGCCCGCCGGAAAGAATCAGGAAACTTTGCTCCAGGCTGTACCCCGTCTCTTCGACCCGCCGGCGACCAAGGAAGACTATCGCGTTGACGCCTATTTCGTGCAATTGAACACAGACATACCGGAGCCGCTCGTTGCTCAATCTGCGTACTGGAACGGCTTTTGGTCCCATAGACGCGATGGCCAACAGAAGGGGTATGTACAGATTGATCTGTCCCCCACTGATGACCAAGAGGCCAAGACCACGCTTGACATTATGGTAAACGAGGGAGGCCAGCCATGAACATACAGGAGTACCGCCAACTCCAAGCAGAGCGGGCTACCTTGGAAAACTTACTCAAGCAGCTCCCTGCTTCAAGTGTGATCGAACGGAAGGGTTTGGAATTCCGCAAGAAGGAAGTGGAAGAGACGCTTGCTTCACAGCCAGCCCCCTCTCGGCAACCCGCCCAAGTCCGCTTGACATTCCGGGGAAGGCCCACGGTAGGCACTCATGGGATATTTGCCGACTTCGGAGCGAACGCCGTCAAGGCATTTACGGATGCAGTCGCGGCTATCGGGGCCAGCCAACGGACACCGCTCAAAGCGCGTGGAAAACTCCCCGACCGTGAAGACTATCGGTTGCTGATAACCAACACCGCCCTGGGATCGTTTGGCTTCGAGTTGGAAGAAGCGCCGCGTGACAACGCTTTCTCCGAAGCTCCTCACGCTGACGTTTTTCGCGAAGTGTCTCCCGTCGAGTCGGCTATCAAGCAAACGATGTCGATCCTTGAGGCCACGCTTGGAGAGGCTACGCTTGGAATGGATGAGATGTTGATCGATGCTGACCCGCGCGCGCTTCAGTTTCTCCGCATATTCCTGAAAAAGCTGGCGGATCAAGATGCGGTCTGCGCTCTTGAATTCAAGGATGATGTTTTTCATTTTTCCGATGTGAGCCAAGTCCGCCGAAGCGAACGCCGCTTGAGCCGGGAGTACGTTCACGAAGAAGAGCAGGAAATTTCGGGCCAACTTCAAGGGGTCTTGCCTACCCGTCGCACATTTGAGTTTCTGAATGAGGCCACCGGAGAAGTCATCTCCGGCAAGGTCGCTTCTGCCATCGCCGATGTAGACGCCATAACCAAGGTCCTCAATCGTCCCGCCAGTATCCGGGTCCGTTCGAGGCAAGTCGGCGCGGCCCGCCGTCGTTACGTTCTTTTGGCCTACGAAGACATCAGTGGCCAGGGTGAAAATTGATATGACCTCCGCACCACAAACGGGCACAACACGACCGGGGACAACACTTAGTGCCAATGAAGCGACCGCCATCCCCCCAGGCTACAAGCAGACTGAAGTAGGGGTGATTCCACAGGATTGGGAGTCTCGTCGTATCGATACCGTCTGTAGGCTGATCAACGGTAGAGGATTTAAACCGTTCGAGTGGCAAAACCCGGGCCTTCCGATCATCAGGATTCAAAACCTGAATGGTTCAGATGATTTCAACTTCTACACGGGTGCGTACGACACAAAACTGGAAGTCGAACCGGGACAGTTATTGTTTGCGTGGTCAGGAAGCCGTGGGACATCATTTGGTCCGCATATTTGGCACGGGCCGCTGGGCTTGCTCAACTACCACACGTGGAAAGTTCAGGTTCATGAAACTGAAATTAGAAAGGAGTTCCTCCTTCATGCACTCCGGCGGCTGACCACTTTCATAGAAGGCAAGGCGCACGGTGCTTCAGCGCTCGTACATACGCAAAAGTGGGAGATGGAAGGTTTTCAATTCCCTCTCCCACCCACCAAAGCCGAACAAGAGGCCATCGCCGAGGCGTTGTCGGATGTGGATAAATTGCTCGGATCGTTGGAGAAGCTGATCGCCAAGAAGCGGGCCATCAAGCAGGCCGCCATGCAGCAACTCCTTACCGGCAAGACCCGCCTGCCGGGATTTAGTCCTACCGAAGCTGTGGGATGGGTGCACAGGAAAGGCGTCTCGTCTGGCTACAAGCAGACAGAGCTGGGACTAATACCGGAGGATTGGCAAGTGAGAGTAATCGGCCAGCTTGCCAGCGTGGCTCGTGGTGCGTCACCTCGACCCATTGATAGCCCGGTTTGGTTTGATTCCCAGTCAGGAACCGGTTGGCTCCGTATTTCAGATGTCACTGCCTCGGGTAAATTTCTGGATGACACCACTCAGAATCTGTCTGCCGCTGGGGTCGCCAGCAGTCGCTTTGTCAAGAGCGGAAACCTCGTGATGAGTATCTGCGCTACGGTGGGGAGACCGATCCTCACGAGAAAGGACGTTTGTATTCATGACGGCTTTGTTGTCTTTGATAACCTGAGAGCTGATAAGGAATGGCTCTATTACCTCCTCTCGAACATGGAAACAGACTGGTCAAAACATGGCCAGACAGGTTCTCAAATGAACCTGAATACCGATCTGATTGACTCGACACCAGTGCCTCTACCTCCATCAACTGAACAACGCGCCATCGCCACCGTCATCTCCGACATGGATGCCGAGATCACCGCTCTTGATCGGCGCCGAGACAAGACCCGCGCCATCAAGCAGAGCATGATGCAGCAGCTTCTTACGGGACGGGTGCGTCTGGTCAAACCAGCGTCATCTCAACCGCTTGCCCGAGAGACAAGAGGCTGATGGCGGCGCGCATCGAAGCTATCGCTATCATCCGACTCGGGTAGCAATTGAAACGCAGGCTCTCCACATTGTTGAAGAAAATGGCATGACGACAGCGTCAAATAATTCTTTGAGGAAGCAACTTCTAAATTCTATCGAGAAACTAGAACTCGAAATTATCCACCCCAATCGTCCAAATCCAACGCCCCAAATGTGTGAATTCCTCATTGCCGGTGAAGACCGCCGCTTTCATTACCATCCTGGCGTAGATCTCTTCGCTCTTTGTAGGGCTGCTTGGAAAACTGTTTTCTGTGGGTCGCGTCAAGGCGCGTCAACGATTGCTATGCAACTGGTCAGAACGATTACTGGACATTACGAGAAAACATGGCGTCGCAAGATTGTTGAGATTTTCCTTGCTATGTATTTGTCGAAATACGTCTCCAAAGATCGCTTGCCGATTCTTTACCTGAGCGTCGCCTATTATGGCTGGGGGATGAATAACTTCAGGCAGGCGTGTTCCAGGTTAAGGATTGATCCTATGACTATGAGCGCTTTTGAGGCCGCTAAACTTGTAGCGCGAATAAAGTATCCTGAGCCTAAGAGGCTTGTAGCCAGACGCTCTAAGAGAATTCATCAAAGAGCCGTTCATTTAATGACCTTGGCAGGCTACGCAGACGAAATCCCCACTTTTCTCCGAGGATACTGAAATGAAGCCCTTCAAAATTCCCACGTCGCTTGAAAATTTCGTTTCTCCGTACCCGAAGCCCCAGGAACTGTTAGACGTAGCGCATCGCGGCGGCGAATCTGCTCGGCTAGCCCTTGCTCGACTATGGTTATCGGAGGGGATTCCGTATGCGTTTCGTACTAGTCCGGCCGTATACGAATCTGTCCGCTTCTGGCTCAGTACCCGCCTTGAAGACGTTCACGCAAAGGAAATAAGTGTGACAGGAAGTGCGCGCTTAGGCGGGTCGCTCGCACCACAAAAACTAGGGAAGCCTTTTAATGAAAATTCAGATTTGGATATCTTTATAGTTTCTAACCCGTTGTTTCAAAAACTAAAGAACGATTTTTGTCACTGGGCTTCTGATTTCGGAAGCGGAGTGATTAAAGCGCGTGGCGAGCGCGAACAAAAACTCTGGAATCATAACAAAGCGCGAGGTGCGAAGCTGATTGAGCGGGGTTTTATGGACAGCTGGCTGATTCCCAATTTTCCGAATTATCCCACCGCAAAGAAAATGAACGACACAATGTGGCGGTTGGTTGAGATGTTGAAGGTTACTCATAATGCGCCGAGGCCGAAAAAAGCGTCCGTTCGGTGCTATTCTTCTTGGGATAGCTTTGCACGGCAGATGCTATTAAATTTGGACCCCGGGCGCGCTGAATAACGCATCCGATCGTGAAAGTAGAATAGGGCTGAGACCCTCCAGGTTGATACGATGATCGAAACCACGCTGCTGGATAAGCCTCGAATCCAGTTGCAGAAACAGAGTCTGAGTGGCGAGAACCGAGCTGTGGCCACGCGCGTCAGGCTTGAGCGAGAGAAACCATGAGCACGGTCGGTCAGCGGGAAATCCTCACCCAGCGGCGCGTGATCGCGTTCTTCCGGGATGCCCTCGGCTACGCCTACCTGGGCGACTGGCAGGACCGTCCCAACAACCGCAACATCGAGCCGGATTTGCTGACCGACTGGCTCAAGCGCCAGGGGCACGACGACGGCATTATTACCAAAGTCCTGCGCGAACTCGACAAAGCCGCTGCGCTGGGCGGCAGCAAGACCCTCTACGACGCCAACCGCATGGTCTACGACCTGCTCCGCTACGGAGTGAAGGTCCAGCCAGACGTTGGCGAGCAGCACGTCACCGTCTGGCTGATTGACTGGGCGAACCCCGACAGCAACGACTTCGCCATTGCCGAAGAGGTGACGGTTGTCGCCCAGAACACAAAGCGGCCCGACCTCGTGCTGTACGTCAACGGCATCGCCCTGGGCGTGTTGGAACTGAAGCGCTCAACCGTCTCAGTGACCGAAGGCATCCGCCAGAACCTCGACAACCAGAAGCGGGAGTTCATTCAGCCGTTCTTCACCACCGTTCAGCTCGTAATGGCCGGCAACGATACGGAAGGGCTGCGCTACGGCATGATCGAAACGCCGGAGAAATACTGGCTACGCTGGAAGGAAAAGGAAGCCGATGCCCATCCGGCCGCTGGCGACAACCCCCTGCTCCGAGAGCTGAGCCAGCTCTGCGGCAAGGAGCGCCTGCT
>WTHD01000454.1 GCA_011523265.1 Candidatus Binatota bacterium | reverse complement strand
CCTTCCCCCTCGACCCGCCCCAGCGCATGGTTGTTGCCGGCCCGTATGCCCATATTCAGCATCCCATGCTGGTCGGTCTGTTTGCCATGCTGTGTGGTCAGATCGTCTGGTTTCCGTCCGTCCCCGTCTTGCTCTATACTCTGCTGCTGCTGCTGGTCAGTCGCACACTCGTGCTTCAGATTGAAGAACCTACTCTGAGAAAAAGATTTGGTGAGGACTATATGGCCTATCAGGCGGCCATACCGCGCTGGTTTCCGTCGCTGGTCTCATCGGAGCCGACAGATACCTGACTCCAGGAGATTGTAAACGAGAGAACATCATATAAGGAGAAAATCGTGAGTGACCGACATCTTGAACTCGGCGTCTTTGCCCCCACCATTGGCTGCGCGCCCTCATTTGGCAAAAATGCTTTTGTCCTGGTCTCGTCCGCCGAGCAGCGCACCGAGCCGACCTACGATTACAACCTTCGCCTCGCTCAACTCCTCGACCGGAGCGGACTTGAAATTTTTTTCATGGCCCAACGGGGTGGGGCGGGCTTTGGTCCGGCGCGCTTTTGGAGTTACTCGCTCGACTCGTTTACCGCGGCCGCCGGCCTAGCCATGGCCACCCAAAATCTCCAGCTCATCTCCACGGTCCACACCGCCTTTTATCATCCCGGCATGGTGGCCCGGATAGGCGCCACTCTGGATCAGATCAGCCAAGGCCGCTGGGCGTTGAACATCGTCAGTGGCTGGGCGGAGCAGGACTTTCGCATGCTTGATATCCCCCTGCTGGAGCACGATAAGCGCTATACGCAGTCCACGGAGTTCGTTGAGGTTCTCAAGAAATTCTGGACCGAGGACTGGTTTGATTATGCGGGCGAATTCTTCTCCATCAGCCAGGGCACCTGCCATCCGAAACCGGCCCGACCGCCGCTGCTGTATAACGCCGGGAGCTCGCCAGTTGGCCGGGATTTTGCCGCCCGGTATTGCGACTGGTATTTTGCCGGCGCCCAGTCACCGGAACTCCTGGCCGAGGAAGTGTCCGATGTCCGCGCTCGGGCAGCCAAACAGGGCCGTGAGGTGAAAGTCATCATCTATCTCTTTGTCTTATGCCGCGACACGGCAGCCGCCGCCCAAGCGGAAGTCGAAGAGATATTTGCCCACGCGGATTTCGACAGCGCCCGCGAGTGGCTGGAAACCTTAACCGGCCAGACGGTAGGCACGGTCGCCTCAACCCTGGGCCAGGGCGTTTCTGTGGAAGACATGCTGCGGAGCGTTATTCTCGGGGTCGGCAGCGGCAAACTGATTGGAACCCCGGAGCAGGTTGCCCATGCCCTCGCCCGGTTTCACGCAGCCGGCGCCGATGCTGTCGGTTTGACGTTCAGACATGTCGAAGAAGAGATGAAAGACTTTATTGCCACTGTCGTCCCCATTCTCGAACGTGAGGGCGTCCGCCGTCCACGCACGCTCGAAGCGGACTCGCTCAGGACATCCGACTGAGCGGTCTGTCCGCTCTGACCCCGAATAAAGGCGGGAGAGCAAGCCCGGCTCACCCGATCTCTTTCTCATACGTGACAGAAGACTGGAGGCGATCTTCGGGAATATCGTAATATGCCCGGAGGACGGCTTCCGGGTCTGCTGAGAGCGCATAGCCAGCAGCTTCCAGCGCCTCCCGCGCTTTATAATTGCCGGTATAGGTGCCAACCACGATCCGGCCTACTCCGCGAATCTGCCGCTCGATATATGTCCGTAGGAGAGAGCCGATCCCATGCCGCTGCCGGTCGGGCAGGACGTAGGCGTGGCGCAGGAGGGCAACGTCTTTGACATATTCCAGCCCCATCACGCCAAGGAGCGCATCCGGGGCAAAAGCGCCATACCAGCGGAGACGTTCCGCCTCTTTGGCCCAGTCGTCCTGTGTCATCTCCGGGTCGTGGTATTCCTCGGCGGGCAGAAACTCCTGGTACCAGCGTGCCGCAGTATTAATGACCGCCAGGGCGGCCTCACGGTCGCCTTCGGTCAGTGGCCGTATCCGTATGTCACTCAGTACGTCAGCCATGAAGCGCTTCTCATCTTTTCGGACAGACCGTCTACTCGCCCTGATAGCTGATCCGATAAATTACTCCAGCACGGTCATCGGACACCAGCAGCGCCCCATCCGGCATTACCAGGACGTCAACCGGACGTCCCCAGGCTCCGTCTTTTTGGAGCCAACCCTCGGCAAAGACTTCGTAACTCGTTGCGGTATTATTCTCCAGGCGGACCAGCATCACCCGATAGCCGATTGGGGTGCTACGGTTCCACGAGCCGTGCTCGGCAATAAAAATCTGATTCCGGTAGGCGGCGGGAAACATCGAGCCCGTATAAAAACGCATGCCCAGCGGGGCGACATGGGGTCCGAGTTCCTGCGCGGGTGGAGTGAATGCGGTGCAGGGCCGCTCTCGCCCAAAGTCCGGGTCGGAGATGCTGCTACCGTGACAGTACGGGAACCCGAAGTGCAGGTCGGGCTGGGGAGCACGATTGAGTTCACACGGTGGGGAATCATCGCCCAGCCAGTCCCGCCCGTTGTCCGTAAACCAGAGTTCCTGGGTTTCAGGATGCCAGTCAAAGCCGACGGTATTGCGCACGCCACGGGCATAGTTTTCCAGCGCGCTGCCGTCCGGCTTCATACGCAGGATCGAGGCGTAGCGGGAGTCACTCTTGGTACACACATTACACGGAGCCCCAACCGGCACATATAATAAATCATCGGGTCCGAACCGAATAAATTTCCAGCCGTGCCATGTGTCACGCGGGAGCGTATCGTTCACCACAACCGGCGAGGACGGGTTGCTAAGGCGGGACTCGATATCATCATAACGGAGAACACGGTTGACCTCGGCCACGTACAGCGCACCGTCGCGAAAGGCCACGCCACTCGGCATGAACAAGCCCTCGGCAAGCGTATGCACTGCATCGGCCCGCTGGTCCTGGTCATGGTCAACCACCGCATAGACTTTTCCCGCACGCTGGGTGCCGACAAAGACCGTGCCCTTGGACCCCAGGGCGAGCGCGCGCGCATTGGGGACGCGGGGCGCATATACGGCGATCTGAAAGCCGGGAGGCAGGGAAATCCGAGCAAGCGGAGAAGACTGTGCCCGGACACCGCTGGCTCCACCCACGATCAAGAGACCAATCAGAATACACACCCGTCCGAAAACCATCTTCAGATTCCTACCCGCCCTTCGCGGGGTGTTCAACAGGGACCGGGGGCTTCCCCCTCGCTTGAGCGACCCTGGTTCGCTATGCTGCCGTCACTCATCTTTCTACAACCACCTTGCTCAAACCATCTTTTCTCATACTATCAAGGACGCTCATATTGTCGCACGCCTCTTCACCAAACACAGCACCCTCCCCTTCGGCTCCTCCTGACGCCTCTCAGAGCCTTCCCCGGCCTCCCTATCAACCGCGTTCACCGGCCTACCTGCCAACGCCCTACTTCTGGTTTCTGGCCGGAACCGGGAGCTGGTTCATGGCCATTGGGATGCAAGGCGTTCTTTTTTCCTGGTTAGTGGTCGGCGTTCTCAATGCAGGGGCAGAATGGGTTGGGATCACCCAAAGTGCGATGATGATTCCGGCAGTCCTTTTGGCCCTGCCGGGTGGCACCCTTGCCGACCGCTATGACCAACGGCGTCTGCTGATGATCCTGCACCTGATTGCAAGCGGGATTTCCGCCAGCCTCTTCCTGGCCGTTGCCAACGACTGGTTATCCATTCCCCTCCTGATCGCCTATGCCATTGGGATGGGCACGGTGCAGGCGTTTGTCATGCCCGCTCGTGATGCGCAACTCTCTCAGGTCGCGGGCGCCAATATGCTGCGCTCGGTAACCGGGATGACCATGACGCAGTGGGGCATGCAGATACTCGGCTCGCTGCTGGCAGGGACGGCACGCTGGATCGGGACGGTACCGGCCTTGGGCCTGCACAGTCTGGTGCTGCTGGCCGGTATTCCGCCGTTACGGAAGCTGTCCAGCCCGAAGAAACGCCAGTCACGGGGCAGTCTTCATCTCTCGGACGTGATTGAAGGGGTGCGAGAGGTGCGGCAGTCCCCGGCACTCTCGGCCACGCTGCTGCTCGCAGTCGCGGTCGGTATTTTCTTTATTGGTCCCTTCCTGGTGGTCCTGCCTCTTTTAATCCGGGACTTCTACCACGGCGGAGTGGACCAACTGGCCCTGCTCAATATGACCTTCCCGCTGGGAACGATTCTTGGCTCCCTGGGCATGCTCTGGGCGGGCGGGATTCGGCATAAGGGCGAAGCCCAAATTGTGGCCCTCCTCTTCGGCTCGGGCTGCCTCTTTATGGTTTCGTTCGGCCTGCCCTTTTGGGGCACCATGCTGGCCGTTTGTGCCTGGGGCGTGAGTGCCGCCCTCTTCATCAACGCCGGCCGGACCGTGTATCAGGAGCAGGCCAGCGTCGCGAATCGCGCCCGCGTGCTGTCTGTCTATACGATCGGTTTTATGGGAGCCGCCGGCATACTCGGGGCTCCCGTATCCGGTGTCCTGGTTGACGCTATCGGCCCTCTGACGACCTGTATCGTTATGAGCAGCGCCATGGTCGTCGTGGTTGGATTCGCTTTTCTCCGGACGGCAATCAGGCAGGTCGCATAGGGAGGCGACTCGATAGCGCCGCCTAGCGTCCCATTTCCATCAGGGCGTTGGTCGTATGCGAATCGGGGTCTGCCCCCTTGACTCCGGCTTCGTTGAAATAGGGCTCCCCTTCCCATTCCGAGGGGCGTTGTTCGGTCGAGGGAATTTCACCGACCGTGGCCAGCATTTTCTGAAAATCAACCATCACGAAGTTGGGGACAAACAGTTGTTCTTCCTGATAGTTATAGCGCCCCCCGGAGAGCGGATTGGACGGGTAGCCGGGGTGGGGTTTTTTTGTCACAAAGGCACAGTGGACGAGCCCCTTTTGGAGTTCTCCGTTCGTGTCGTACATCTCGGCAATCCCGACACCGAAGGTTTCCTGGTCAACGTACAGGACGCGTTTTGAATAGGCGTACTTTCTGGGGTAGTTGAGCGGCGTGGCCTCTACCACCCACACCCGCCGTTTTTCCCAGCTCACGCACGGCAGTACCGCCAGGAGGCCCTGGCCGGTATCCCGCCGGCCGCACCACTCGGCCGGGTCTCCATAGCGACCGCTGTGCAGCACCCCAAGAACGTCTTTTCCCGCCAGGAGCTTAAAATCCCAGTTTCCGATTTTCGCATTAAAGCCATAAAACGAGTCAAGATCATAATCCGAGCCCCAAATACTGGCGCTTCGGTCCGCCACACTGATCCGCCGCACGCGGCGCAGTTGCGGCGAGTAGACATAGGTGTCGTCTGCCGCACTCGCCGGGATATAGCGAAATTCGAGCACGGCCAGTCCCTTGTGGCGGTTGGGTAATACCAGCGGCCCCCACATATGACTATGCCGCACCGCAGGATTGTGCGGAATGATGGGCTTCGGGTCCGCATACAAGCGCCCCGTCCACATGACCCGGCGCCACGAATTCTCAAAGGACTGGTCCACATTGCCCTGGCTGTTGACGAGATGGGCGACATAGCTCGCCCCGATATTGTCGATGCTATAGGGCGGCTGGGCATGGTTCCACATGATCTTGTATCCGGCCAGATGGTCCTGGGCATCAATGACGGGAAACGGCGCCCCGGCAATATAGTTTGCGATTTCTCGTCCATCGGCAGAGATGACAACTTGCCCCGCATATCGTTCCGTTGCGTCCCGATACGCTCGGGGCCAGGTGTAGGGACGCGGCTCGCCAATCCACATCGTCATGCCCTGCTCCAACATCCAGCGCGTGGACGGGGTGAGCAGGTCGGCGGCCTGGGCCATATTGGCCGCGGTAATGGTGTCACCCGGACTGACATCCGCCCGGCAGAGCGGTGCTACCCCCATCATCAGAGTCACGCTCACAAGTAGACGCCAGAGTCTTTTTTGCATCTGCTCCCCCTCCGTACAGATTCGGACAGTTCAACTTTTTCTTACTGTAGCCCGTGAGCGCGCTCGCCTAAAGGACCACCTGCAATCGCGTCCGGCCCGACCGGACTTGCATCTTCGTTTGAGAGGGTTAATGTTCTCCCCAGTCTTTACACCGAAGAAAGGAGAGCAGCATGAAGTTGTACGATTGCCAAATGGCCCCCAACCCCCGTCGGGTCCGTGTCTTTCTGGCAGAAAAAGGGGTTGATGTTCCGAAGACCGAGGTGAGTATTATCGAAGGAGAAAATCTCAAGCCGGAATATCTGGCGGTGAATCCGCGCGGTTTGCTGCCCACGCTGGAACTCGACGACGGGAACCGTATTGACGAAACCATCGCGATTTGTCGCTATATCGAAGAGACGCAGCCGGAGCCGAACCTCATGGGCCGGGACGCCTTGGAGAAGGCCCAGATCGAGTCGTGGCAACGCCACATGGAATTCGACGGGCTCAATCCTACGGGCGAAATGTTCCGCAACTCGTTTGATCCGTTTAAGAACCGGGGGCTGCCCGGTCTGGAGAACGTCCAGGCCATTCCCGAACTGGCCGCCCGGGGGAAGGCCGGCGTCGAGCGTTTTTATGAGCGGCTGGAACAACGCCTCAGCCAGAGCACCTATATTGCCGGGGAGCGGTACACCATTGCCGATATCACCGCGCTGTGTGTGGTCGATTTTGCCAGTTTTGCCAAGATGGGCATTCCCGAGGCCAATACCAACACCAAGCGCTGGCACGCGGACGTTTCCTCACGACCGAGCGCCAAGGCGTAATCGTTCGGTCATTTTCCACCCTCTCCCTCTTGGGAGAGGGCTGGGGTGGGGATTTCCTTCGCAGTGCTCTCAGGAGGAACCCGCCCCATCGACGTGCAGTCACTTCCCTTGACCAAAGACTGCCTGCCGCAGCGTGTCGTTCAAGCGTGTCTGCCAACCCGGTCCGCTACTCCGAAAGTGAGCGGCGAGGTCGGCGTCCAGCCGAATGGAGATATGTTCCTTGGTCGGTGCCTTCTGTCGGCCCCTGCGGCGCTTGTCGTGTTCAACGATTTGGGGGTGTGCGTCGCTTGCCGGGCGTGCCTTTGCGAACCACTCGTCATCGAGTTCAAAGGTGTCCGGGTCGGCGGCAATTCCAGCTCGAATTGCCGCCTCCTCGTCCGGTGTCGGAGTCATTGCTTTCGGCTTAAGTTTTGGCATAGCGCATGCGCTCCTGCGGCGTGGCCTTGCGTAAACTGATGATGCGAACAGCATGGTTACGGACAGTGTACACGACCACATGAAGCTGGAGCCCGATAAACCCGATAGCTACCCAGCGCGGCTCATCGTGCCGATTATCTGCGGCCTCCACGGCCGTCTCCCACTCAAAAGACTCCATCGCGTTAAAGTCAACGCCATGCTTGGCAAGATTGATTTGACGCTTCCCCTCATCCCACTCGTACATGTTGATCGCGTCGAGCTGGCCTATTAAAATCGTATATACAATTTACAGGCAGCGTCAACTCCTCCCCCAACATTTTCTTTGGAGAGCGGTATTCTTGCTT
>WTHD01000476.1 GCA_011523265.1 Candidatus Binatota bacterium | reverse complement strand
GTTCTTGATCGGCATCGTTCCCGTTGCCGTTTTGCCCAAGCAGGAGTTCCTGAACGATACGCTGCACTTCCTGGAATTCACTTGCGGAGAAAATATCACGATAGTCCTGCCCAATAACGCTCTCGGCGTGCAAACCCAGCAACTGCTCCGCCGCCCGATTCAGGGTGGAGAGCCGACCATCCCGATCAAACGAGACGACGCCGGCGTTGATATTCCCGAGTAATATCTCCATATAGCGACGCCGGGCCTCAAGTTCCTGGTGACTCTGCTGGAGGTCGACGGTCATCCGATTGAAGGCGGAAACGAGCGTTCCGATCTCATCCTCTCCCTCTCCCTCAATCCGATGCGCCCAGTGACCCTGAGCGACCTCCCGGGTGGCGGCCGATAATTGCTGAAGGGGAACGGTAATTTTTTTCGCCAGATAGACACCCACCCAGATCGCCGAGAAGATGACGACCAGGGTGACGAGGACCATCGTAATCACATAATTGTTTTTGATTGGCTGCTTCAATATCCTGAGTTGGCGATACTCGCCCAACGCTTCGACCACCTGCAGCCCTTGTCTGACGACGTTCGCAGGAACCTGGGTGCCGGCCACAACAACACCGACCAGGTGTTCTCCAATGATGACAGGAACACCTCCGTACACCAACTCGGCCTGCTCCAGCGTCATGATTTGCTGGACATCTTCGGTCTCAGACCGGACCCGTTCCAAGAGGGTCTCGTCGAGTTGGGGAGCCGTCAGCGCCCCGCTCGTCTCTGGCGCATTGGCCACCAGGGTGAGCGCGGCGGAGTACACGACGAGTTGGGTCAGGCCACGTTCATGCTGCTCGCTGTTCATACGGGATTGCAATCTCTCGTAGTGCGTCGGCTCAAGGAGGTCTTGGGCGATAATCGTCCGGGCGATTGCCCGCGCGTGCGCCAGGGTTTCATCAGCAAGACGTGCATAGACGCCGTCAACGACCTCAAGCGAGCTGCTTAACGAGCGCTCAACACGCAGGGCAAACCAATTCTCGATCGATTTCGTCAGAAAACCGATCCCGATAAGGAACAAAAGTGCTGCCGGGAAAAGAGAAATACCTAAAAAAGCCAGAACGAGTCGGGAGCGGAGGTGTGCGCCGGGCAGCTTCCGACGGCGCTCGTAGAACAGCTTCAGCAGGTTCCGACCAACCAGGAAAACCAGCAAAACGAGCAGAATGATATTGAGATTGATCAGCAGAATAAAAATAATATTGCTGATCAGACTTTCGCCGTCGCTGAGTTGTGGCGAGCGGCTCTGGAGAAAGGCAAACAAAAAGACGCCCAGTGCTGCCGCGATGATGACAACGATCTCCCAGAACTGGCGACGTTTATGCTCCTCCAAGCGATTTTCGTGGATCGGGGCTTCCATGCTCTCTCGCCCTGCTCATGTCAGCAACAAAAACAATGAAGATATACCATCATACTCAGAGTTCCACCATTAGCCATTTGGGTCGCTTTGGCTAGAATAAATCGCCCTGCTCTTTTCTCCCAGGTTGGTCAATATGCAGATGCTGGTAGGCCTTGAGGGTAGCCAGCCGTCCCCGCGGTGTACGCTGCAAAAACCCCTCTTGCAAGAGATAGGGTTCGTACACGTCTTCAATGGTGCTCTTCTCTTCGCCAATAGCTGCGGCTATGGTCTCGACACCGACCGGCCCACCGTTAAACTTCTCGATAATCGTTCGCAGAATCGCCAGGTCCATTTTGTCAAATCCGGCCTCATCTACTTCAACTAGCGTCAGGGCGGCATGGGCCACTGCTTGGGTCACAACCGGCTCTTTCTTCACTTGGGCATAGTCGCGTACCCGTCGGAGTAAGCGATTGGCAATGCGAGGGGTTCCCCGTGAGCGACGCGCGATTTCTGCGGTTCCGCCCCTATCAATCTCCATCTCAAGAATTGAGGCCGACCGACGAATGATCTGTTCCAACTCGCCCACCTGATAAAAATCCAGGCGAAACGTTGACCCAAAACGGTCTCGGAGCGGTGAGGTCAAGAGCCCGGCACGGGTGGTGGCACCAACTAAGGTGAAGTGCTTCAGGGGCAACTTGACCGTTCGGGCTGACGGTCCCTGGCCAACAACGAGGTCAAGTTCAAAGTCCTCCATTGCCGGATACAAAAACTCCTCAACCACGTGATTGAGTCGATGGATCTCGTCGATGAAGAGCACGTCGCCTTCTTCCAGGTTGGTCAGAATAGCGGCCAAGTCGCCGGGTCGCTCAATCACCGGGCCGGTAGTGGCCCGAATCGTGACATCCATTTCACGCGCAATAATATGCGCCAGGGATGTTTTTCCTAATCCGGGCGGACCACAGAAGAGCAGGTGGTCAAGAACGTCAGCCCGTTGCTTGGCCGCCTCAATGGCGATCTCAAGATTCTGCTTCGTGCCTTCCTGTCCGATGTACTCCTCAAGACTGCGCGGGCGGAGCGACCCCTCGACACGTGGCTCGTCAGGCCAGGCAGTCTCATCGTCCGACAGAGCGTCCAGCGACGACATATGGGGATTCAGCACGTCGCGCCCCGGACCATCCGCATTGTCGTTCGTCTCTTTTGGCGTGTCTTTCGCGGTGCGGCTCATGTGCTGAGCCTCCGTAACGATTCTCGGATCACATCGGCAATAGTCGTCTGTCCATCCCGGACAACCGCGCGCACTGTCTTCTCGGCTTGTGCCTGCCGATAGCCCAGATTCACCAGAGCAGAGGTCGCTTCGGTCGAGAGTGGACTAGGCGTTGCCGTCGGAGTCCCATTCTGTACTTCACTTGCGCCGACTTTCTCCTGGAGTTCGACAACCAAACGTTCCGCCGTCTTTTTTCCAACGCCTGGGGTCGCAACCAAGCGTGTCACATCGCGCGTATGCAGCGCATTCTCCAGCTCATCAACCGGAATACCCGACAGAATATTCAAGGCCAGGCGCGGGCCGATGCCGCTCACGCCGCGAAGCAGCAGAAAATACGACTTCTCCTTTTCTTCCAGAAAGCCGAACAGTTGGAGGGCGTCTTCCCGTACATGCGTATGGATGAGCAAGCTGACCGGTTCCCCGACTCCTGGCAGATGATAGAAGGTTTGCAGCGACACCAATACCTGATAGCCGACTCCACCAACGTCGACAATGAGCTGCTCAGGGGTCTTTTCGTGGAGCACTCCGTGGAGGCGCGCAATCATAGGGGTTGCCGTGCGAGCGTGTTAGTCGGGCTTTTTCTGGTCTGCGGCGAGCATCTGGGCTACCGTCTGTTCCGTAAAGACATCGCGTAAAGAGCGGGCCTTCCTGCCCCCGGCACGTCGCGGCTGAGCGCCAACTTGGTGGAGCAGATCGGGCAGGCGGGCAGCGCTACAGTGACAAATGGCTGCCGCCAGCGCATCCGTCGCATCCTGGCTTGACGGAAAGACCCCCGCCTTTCCGTTGGGATGGTGCAGTTGGGAAAAGACCGCTTTTTGGACCTGCATTTTCCCCGCCCGGCCATATCCGGTCACCGCCGTCTTAATTTCCGTTGGATTATACTCGGCAATCCGCAGACCGGCTTGGGCCGCAGCCAGGAGCACGACGCCCCGCGCCTCGCCGAGGCGCAGGGCGCTCTGGACGTTATGGGCCACAAAGGCTTTTTCAAGACTCAAGACGTGAGGAGCCCAGCGGTCAATCACCGTCACAAGCTCTTCGTAGATGAGACGCAGGCGTTCAGGCAGGGAACGGAAGCCTTTGACAGAGACGACATCTCCGGCACAAAAGGTCAACGTCCGGCGCGTCTTCTCAATGACACCCCATCCGGTCCGCAGCGTGCCAGGGTCTATCCCCAACACGCGCAGTGGAGTCTGAGCGTTGCGAGAGTCGATAGCCTTTTCCTTCCCTAGGCCGCACTGAGTCGTTCCATCTCCTCTTCAGCAATTTCTACATTCGCGGAAACGGTTTGGACATCGTCAAGCTCCTGGAGGGCGTCGAGCAGACGTAAAGTTTGTTCGGCTTCCTTGCCGGAGAGACTGACCGTATTTTGGGGTACCATCGTCGCTTCAACAGACACCGTCCCAATACTGGCATTTTCGAGCGCCTGCCGCACGTCTTCGAGGTCATCGGGAGCTGTCACAATCTCAAACATATCATCGCCCGTTGTGACATCTTCCGCCCCGGCGTCAAGGGCAATCTCCATGAGTTGATCTTCCTCAGCCTGGTCTTTTTCTATGGTAATAATGCCCTTGTGGGTGAACATCCAGGCAACGGAGTTCGGCTGGCCTAAGCTCCCTCCACTTTTGGTGAACAGATGACGTACTTCGGAAACTGTTCGATTTTTATTGTCCGTCAGCGTCTGCAGCATAATGGCCGCTCCGCCTGGCGCATGCCCCTCGTAGGTCACCTCTTCATAGCTGACGCCCTCAAGCTCTCCAGCGCCTTTTTTCACCGCCCGGTCTATCGTATCGCCCGGCATACTGGCCGCCTTTGCCGCGGCTATGGCCGTGCGCAGGCGTGGGTTTGCGGATGGATCGCTCCCACCCATCCGGGCCGCGATCGAGAGGTCTTTAATCAATTTTGTAAACATCTTGCCCCGACGGGCATCCTTGACTGCCTTCTTATGCTTAATGGTGCTCCATTTGGAATGGCCGGACATGACCGTCTCCTCCCGGCGTAAGACTTGCGGTTATGGGTAACATACTTCTGGGGGAGAGTAAACGCACGAGCGTCCTATTGATGTCTCCGCTCTGATACAGTAAGGCCCCGCAATAATTAGACTTTCAGCTGCTCCCAGTGTAGCCGGACTCCATGAGGGGAGTGGCCGGGGACGAAAAAACACGATACACCCGAGCCTCGCGGAGACTTGCTCCCCTTGGGGAAAGGACATTCCGAGTGCGACTCATTACCATTCTTGCTCATACCGGTGTTGTCACCGGACTCGCAGGTTTATTTTTCGGCGGCCTCGCCTGGATGTATAACTCCCCGTTTGGGGCGGTCATGGTTCTCGGCAGCCTCGTGCTCCTGTTCGCCAGTGGCCTGTTAGGCTGGTATTACGGTTTTAGTCCAATGTGGCGGCCGTCCGGGTGGGAAGAAGAGGTCAGCCACGATGATCGTCATTACGTTGTGTCAACGCAGCGCTACCCGCCCTATCTCGTTCGCCAAGCGAAGAGGCAGGGCGGTATGCAGTTCGGAACGGCCGTGTATGCCATACACGCAGTTGACCAGGAAGTGGCCGAGGAAGCACAGGCCGTATACGGGCTGCAATGGCGGGAACACCAAGAGGCACAAGAAGGGCATCAGTGGGTTGTGCACGTCTTACGACAGGGCTGCCTGTCCGAACTGGAAGGATTTCGGCCAGTGTCAGAGGATATGATCTAAAGACGCTCTGCTTTCTACACTTTCGTTTTCACACTCCGGCAGCATGATGCCGGAGGAGGCGTCCGTTGCATATCCCGCGGTGGCGGCCCTGCTCTATGGTGACTGTCCCGTTCACAATAACCGAGTGAATACCGGAAGGATGACGGCGCGGTTCTTGATAGGTCCCAACATCGGCAACCGTCTGGGGATCAAAGATGACAAGGTCAGCATAGGAACCGTCACAAATGAGACCACGGTCTCGAAGACGGAATTTTTGTGCGGGTAAGCCAGTCATCCGATGAACCGCTTCTTCTAGGGTCAGCAGATGTGTGTCCCGGACGTATTTCCCCAGGACACAGGCAAACGTGCCGTACAGACGAGGATGCGGCTTACCCGCAACAGACGGAATACCATCAGAGCCGATCATGGTTGTGGGGTGCGCCAAGACGCGACGGACATCTGCCTCATCCATCCCAAAGATAACAGCGACCGTACTTTCTCCTTCTCCGGCAATAAGCTCGGCCACAGTCGGCTGGAGGGACTTTCCAGTGAGTTGGCAAATGTCTTCCAAGGTCTTGCCTTCATACTCATGCTTGACAGGTGTTGAGGCAATCAAGACATCGCTCGGAGCGGCGCGTTCAATCACACCACCCTGGACGAGCGCCGCCAGCGTAGTGCTGCCTGCGGTATATGGATAGGCGTCAGAGGAAATATCGAGACCACGCGCCCGTGCCTGCTCAACCAGGGCCAAAGAGTCTCGCACTTTGCCCCAATTCTCTCGGCCCATAGCTTTGTGATGGGAGATTTGGACTCCCACGCCTGACTCTTCCCCAATGCGGATCGTCTCCCGAACGGAGTCGAGCAGGCGATCAGCTTCATCGCGCATATGCGTCGCATAGACGCCATTGTATTCGGCCACGACTTTTGCCAAGGCGATCACTTCCTCTGTCTGAGCATAACGGCCAGGCGCGTAGAATAGGCCGGTTGACATACCAGCCGCCCCGGCTTCCATCCCTTCTTGGACAAGGGCCTGCATGCGCTCAATATCCTGAGCGTCAGGCTCCCGCTCTTCATCAGATAGCGCTCCGTACCGAACGGCGGCGTGAGGAATGAGACAGGCCACATTGACGGCGGCTGGTCGGGATTCGAGCGCATAATAAAACTCAGCCGTTGTCTCCCACGAAAAGTCGTCCATCGGACCGAACAAGAGCGGCCCAAAGCTCCGCAAGAAGTTACGATAGGCCTCATTTGCCGGGGCGGCCCCAAAGCCGCAGTTGCCTATGACCTCAGTCGTGACGCCCTGCAGAATCTTGAAATCACACAGCGGACGATCAAGCAGCGCAAAGTCATCGTGGGAGTGGACATCGATAAAACCAGGGGCAACCACATGGTCCGTTGCGTCAATCGCCTGGCCCGCATCACCACTCAGGCTGCCAACAGCGACGATCCGGTCACCCTGGACCCCTATGTCTGCCTGCACGCTGGGTCGACCGGTCCCATCGACAATCGTTCCGTTCCGAATAATGATGTCGTAGCGCATGCGCAACCTCTACACTGATGCCAGGACCGGTCGAAACTTCAGCACCGCTATGTCCTCGGACCAGTCTTCAAAAACGCTTTCAACCGGCATGCCGATCGCCACCTGCTCAGGATCACACTCGACGATATTACTCATCAATTGCGGACCTTCTTCCAGGGTGACAAGCGCCACGACATAGGGCACATCCTCGGCAAACGCTTTGGTCACCGGGCGATAGACAACGGTAAACGACAGAACCGTTCCACGGCCGGACGCCCGCACCCACTCGACTTGCTCGCTCATGCAGGCCGTGCAATAGAGACGCGGGTAGAACTGGTAGTGGCCACAGGCGCTACACTGCTGGATGCGCAATTCATGATTTCGACAGCCCTCCCAGAACGGTTGCGTTTCGCCAGTCGGAGCGGGCAGGGCCTTTGCTAGTGGCGTTGTCATTATCCGACCTCCTTCCCCAGAATCATGGAGCAGTGAGTGGACATGATCCCCCCTTGTGCGTGAACAAAGGCGATGTTGGCGTCTTTGACCTGACGCGGTCCGCACGCGCCACGCAGTTGGAAAACCGCTTCCGTCACCGAAAACATCGAGCCGGGATGCCCGGGGTGACAGTGCGACATCAGCCCGCCATGCGTATTCACCGGGAGCTCGCCCCCTAACTCAATTCGCCCTCCCTCAAC
>WTHD01000006.1 GCA_011523265.1 Candidatus Binatota bacterium | reverse complement strand
GATATGAAGAAGCTGGTTGCCTACTCGTCCGTCAGCCACCTCGGCTTTGTCATGCTGGGGCTGTTTGCGTTCAATATACAGGGGGCCGAAGGCGCGCTGTACCAGATGCTGGGCCATGGCCTCTCAACCGGGGCTCTCTTCCTGCTAGTCGGCGTAATATATGAACGCCGCCATACGCGGCTTATCAGCGAGTATGGCGGCTTATGGAAACAACTGCCGCTCTTTGCCTCGGTCTTTCTGATTACCATGCTGTCTTCGATCGGCCTGCCGGGTCTGAACGGCTTTGTCGGGGAGTTCCTCATCCTCTTGGGGACCTTTCAGGCGAACACGCTGGCCGGGGCGGTTGCGGTTTCCGGCGTGGTCCTGGGGGCCGTCTATATGCTGCGTCTGTATCAGCGGGTTGTTTTCGGACCGCTGACGCAGCCGGAGAACGCCAAGATGACCGACCTGTCACGCCGCGAGTTGGCGATATTTGTTCCGTTGATCGCCCTGATGTTGCTGATGGGTCTCTATCCCAAACCCTTTCTCAGCCGTATGGAGAAGTCGGTGGAAGCCACCTTGGCGCGGATTCACAAAGTTGAGTCCGTAGAGTCGATAGAGTCTGTCGGGTCCATTGGGTCAAGACTCAACGGACCCAATGACTCAACGGACCCCATAGACCTAAAAGGTTGAGTATGGACATGACACTCCCCGCCATTAATTGGCTCTCGGTCCTGCCGACCCTGCTCCTGTCCGTGACCGGCATACTGGCCCTGTTCTGGGACATCTGGATGAAGGACGATGAGCGCTCTTTGCTCGGCTGGCTGAGCCTGACGGGTATTGTTGTCACGGCGCTGTGTTCCTGGTTGTTGTGGGGCCAGAACGATGTGGTGTCGTTTAGCGGGATGTTTGCCCTCGATGCGTACGCCGTGTTTTTTTACCTCGTCTTTTGTTTGGTCGCGGGCCTGACGGTGTTGATGTCTTTGACCTATCTCGAAACCGCAGAAATCCGGCACGGAGAGTACTACGCCCTCATTCTTTTTGCCACGGTCGGCATGACGGTCATGGCTGCTGCTACTGACCTCATTTTAATCTTTTTGGGCCTGGAAACCATGTCGATTGCCGTGTACGTCCTGGCCGGGATCTGGCGGCAACATCTTACCTCCCATGAAGCGGCGCTCAAATATTTTCTTCTGGGAGCGTTTGCGAGTGGGTTCCTGCTGTATGGCATTGCCCTGATTTATGGAGCGACGGGCAGTGTACAGCTTGGACCTATTGCTGAACACGTCGGCGCCCAGGGCTCTTCGCCCTTGCTGTTGATTGGCATGGGTCTCTTAATCGTCGGCTTTGGATTTAAGGTGGCCGCCGTCCCATTCCACGTCTGGACCCCGGATGTGTATCAGGGCTCACCCACAACCGTTACCGCTTTTATGGCGGTCGGTGTCAAAGCTGCCGCTTTTGCCGCCTTTGCCCGAATATTCCTGCATACCTTCGGCGCGGTCCATACGGATTGGCAGGGTATTCTGTGGGTCGTGGCCGCACTCACCATGACGGTGGGTAACATCACCGCTCTGGTCCAGCACAACATCAAACGCATGCTTGCCTACTCAAGTATTGCCCATGCCGGCTATCTCCTCGTCGCCATGGTTGCCGGTAAGGAGCTGGGCGGCGCGGCTCTGATGTATTATCTGGTGGCCTACGGACTGATGAATCTGGGCGCTTTTGGGGTGGTGATCGCTGTTGGGCGTAGGGGTGAGCCGCACGAAGAGCTTGATGATTATGCCGGCCTCGGTTTTCGTCATCCAGCCCTGGGTATGGCCATGACCGTGTTCATGCTCTCTCTGACGGGTGTTCCGCCGCTGGTTGGATTCACGGGGAAGTTCTATATTTTCAGCGCCGCGGTGCAGGCCGGATATATCTGGCTCGCGGTCATTGGCGTGCTGAATAGCGTAATATCGGCCTATTACTATATTCGCGTCGTCGTCAATATGTATATGCGTGAGGGCGAGGCTATTGTCGAATTGCCCTCACTCCGTTCCGCGTTAGGGGTGGCCATCCTGATAGCCGCAATCGGTACGGTACTGATGGGCGTTTTCCCGTCCGCGTCCATGTCTTTAGCCGGAGCCTCGTTTTTGTCGTTGGGATAAGGTCAACCGAGAGGAGTTGCGTCCGCTCCGCCGGTTGGCACTGACTCCGGCCGTTTGCGCGCAGGCGGGGAAGTGGTATACGAGCCGGGATGCTGACCAACTTCCTGACGGCTTTACACTTTCTCACCATCATCCAAACGAAAAGAGCGCTACCTCTTGATGCCACGGTCTGTGGGCGGTCCGCAGTCTTTTTCCCCTTGATCGGGCTCCTCCTTGGCGCGCTGGTCTGGGGGGTAGACTGGTTGCTCCGGCCCGTGCTCCCAACGACACTGCTCAGCATCATGCTGGTTGGATTGCTGGCGGTCGTGAGTCGAGGGGTGCATCTTGATGGGGTCGTGAAGAGTACAGACGCTCTGTTTGGCGGATTGGGCCCGGCGAGGAGAACATCTGCGCGTGGAGCGCCTGGCGTCTTGGTCCTTTTTTTCCTCCTCGCGTGTAAAGTATGTGCTTTGGATATGCTCCTCGGCGGCTATCGAGACATCGCGCTCTTTCTCGGACCTATGCTGGGTCGGTGGGCGTGCGTGGTGATGGCCTATAGCTCCCGCCCGGCTCGAACTGAGGGACCGGGCACGACATTTGTACACGGGGTCCAGTTCAATGAGTTTGCCCTCTCCAGCCTCAGTGCTCTGGGCGTCTTGTTTACGCTGATTGAAATTGCTGGGATTGCGCTCGTTCTGCCCCTGGGTGGACTCATTATCGGCTTTACGCTGTTTTGCAATCACCGCCTGGGAGGCGTCGCCGGAGAGCACTGGGGTGCAATAGCGGAACTCGTAGAGACCGTCGCGCTCTGCCTCTTCGTCCTCCTCGCCGGAGGGAGGGCTATCGCTTCCCCATCATAGTAGGCAACTGGGGCGGTGATGGGAGTGGAGAAAGCCTGAACGCGAGGCTTTCCCCATTCGTTTGTGTGTCAGATACCGTAGGAGATTAGATGTCGGCGCGGGCGGGAATCTCCACGCTGAGAGCGACATCAACCAGGGCTTCACCGTGCTGTGCGTAGCGGAGCGTCTGCTCTTCTTTCCACGTCTTGAGCGCTTCACGCATCCTGCCCGGATTGATGCCCAGCACATCACAAATATTTTCAAAAGAGAAAAACCAGAGTCCATCAGTGGAAATAATCCACTCTTCGGCCTCCTGAAAGAGTCGCCGCTCGTGGGGCTTTTTTGCCAGCAAATAGGTCTGGAAACAATGAACGGCATCCTCTAGCATAGCGAGCAGAAGTCGTTTCTCACCCTGTAGGGGTTTACGCCCGAGCAAGGTAAAATATTGCTCCGGCAAGAGGGTGTCTGGTTCAAACATAAATCCTCTCCTCCGCAAAAGATTAATAAGTAATGGTGATTGCGTGTGTGGGGTGGAAAAATAGCGAAAATTCATCTATAAGTAAAGTGAAAAAATCTTCTTTCAATTATTAGTAATCATGCATATTGAAACACTCAAGGTCTTTTGTGATCTTGCTGAGACCGGCAGCTTTTCGCTCGCCTCCTCAAAAAATTTTATTACCCAATCCGCAGTCAGCCAGCAGATTCGCGGCTTGGAAGAACGCTACGGCAGAGAACTGGTAGAACGCTCGAAGGGAAATGTGCGCCTGACACAGGCGGGTAAGGTCTTGTATGAGGCAGGCAAGGAGATTGTGCAGAAGTATCGCGAAATCGAAGACGGCATCCAGACCCTCTCGCGTTCGGTTGCGGGTACCGTTCGGGTGGCCACGGTCTATAGTGTCGGGCTCTATGAGCTCTCTTCGCCGCTCAAGCGCTATCTGCAGACATTTCCCGATGTGAATATCCACCTGGAATATACCCGCGTCAACAAAATCTACGAAGATGTCAGTCGCGGCGATATTGATCTCGGTATTGTCGCCTATCCGAGTAAGCGGCCCCAGATTCGCCTCACCCCGTTCCGGGAGGACCGGCTGGTCTTGATTTGCGCCCCGCAACATCGGTTTGCCTCACTCCGGCGTATCAACATCAAGAAGCTTGACGGCGAGCAATTTATCGGTTTTGAACGTGATATTCCAACGCGTCGGGCGCTTGATCGTCTTTTCCGGCGGCACGGGATCAAAGTCCAATACATGATGGAAATGGATAATGTCGAAACGATCAAACGCGCGGTCGAAATAGACGTGGGGATCGCCATTATCCCCGAGCCTACCGTTTCTCTTGAGGTCAAGAATGAGACCCTCAAGGTTATCCAGTTTTCCGGTGAAGTCCTGATGCGTCCACTCGGCCTTATTTCCAAGCGGGGTCGTCGTTTTACCCAGGCGACACAAAAATTTATCGATTTTCTCAAAGACAAGCCCGCCCGGCAGGCTCCAGAGTCTTCGGACCGGGTGCTCCAAGCTATTGGGTAAGCGGTAGAGCGATGGGTGGGATGCCCTCTCCGCTCTCCTCTTGATGTTTCGTACCCAGACAGGTCAATGCGTTAACACGCGGGAGTCACACTCCGGGTGACTCGACCCGCGCTGACGCATCCTTCAGGTATTCGGAGAATTCATAGATCCCGTACGCCTCCCGTCCCTGCCACACGGTCCGGGACAGCCCAAAGGTGACCGCCAGGGCCGGCCCATCATGCGTATGGCGCACAATGGGAATAGCCGTCAGGGTTTCTCCCTGGCACTCCAGCAACAGCGGGGCAGAGGGCGAGAAGGAGACAGAGAAACAGGTAGGGCGGCCATGCTCGAAGGCGTATTCAAGCTTCCAGTCTCCAGGGTCCAGCGGTTGTGGGTTGCCGTGCTGGTAGACAATGCCGGCAGAATGCGGTCCGTCAGGGGTTTCGGCGCGGACCAGAAAAATTCCCAGGTCAGACCCAAAGGGCAATGACAGCAAACGACGCGGCAGGAGGCGGTCAGTTTCGTCAGGTCTGAGCACGTCAACAAAGCCCCAGGCGTTGACGGTATACTCGCGGTCTGGAAAAACCACGCTTCCCTGGAGTTGACACAGCTGAATAAGGGACGGCCGGCCGACATTCACCGCAGGAAACAATAGCTGCAGGTCCACTTCAGACGGCTCTATCCAGGAAGCGGCCAACCCGTCTTCGAGCCGAATGAACGCCTGGGGATGGGCAAAGCGCATGAGCGTTCCCCGGTAGCTGATGGAGAGTCCCCCCGGCTGCCGCCGCCACATACACTGCCCGACCTGCACGTGGCCTGGGTCCGGTCCGCGCGCATCTTCACCGGTAAAGAGTACCATCTCAGTCCCGCCAAGGGAGAGGAGTAAGCGTCCGGAGTGGACAGACGCCCGAGGGTCAAATTCCACGCCTCCCATCACCCCTAACCCGCTTCTCGGATCGTGAAAGTGCAAGGCTAAGCGGGTAGGCTCGCGTTCCCAGGCCAACGGGAGCAGAGAATCGTACGGCGTCTCGGCCTCTTCAGGAGGATCCTCAAGAAAAGAAAAAGCGGAAAAGTCGCGCTCCCCTCTCTGGTCAGGTCTGGTGCCATTCTGCAAGGAATTGCCTAAGGTATGGCAAAAGACGCGGACAAAGCGGTCGCGCTCCGGTCCGGGCCACCGCAGGCCCACACCAAGTTCCAACTGAGCGGCGTTAATCCTGCCCTGCACGCTCAGCTCGGCCAGCGTTCGTATCTGCGGAGAGTCGTCGTGCAGGAGACGCGCGCTGAAGACCTGCATAAAATTGTTCTTAGCTGCCGCGGCATAGCGCCGTCCAATCGCCACATCGATCTGCTGTTCCTGGGCAGCTTCACAAAAGGGGAGTACGACATCGGAAAAGAACGACACATCCAGCGTCGGTTCTCCCTTGCCCGCCCTCATCAGGTTCTCCGCGCGTTGGCGGAGTCCAATCCCCACATCGCATACGGGCTGGACCACGTTCCAGCCATGAATAAAAAAGACGCGCACCGAGTCGTGCCGTGCCGTCAGCGCTGACAGGAGTTCGACCAGGGCAGCGAGAAACCACGGCGCCTCGTGTTTGACTTGGCTCACACGGTTCAAGTCCAACTCGTTGCGGTCGTGTGAGTGGTTGATCAGCGCATAGCTTTGGGTTTGCACGGCTAAGTCGTGCGTGAGTTCGGCCGTATACAGATCGTTGACCTTGATACTATCGGTAATCGGGGCGGCGGCCGGGCGGCGACCGCCGTGCGGAGCGACGAGGACGATGGGGACCTCACCGGCAGTAAACGTCATCCACGCGGGCAGGCTGGACTCAAATGAAAACGGCATGGCGCTACTATAACCGATCTCTGCGGAAGACAGAACGTCTCCGACGCGAGAGCCTAGCTGCTGACCTCGTCAAGCTGGCGTTCCAGGTCTGCAACGGCAATGCTGCCCGGTTTCTGGCCAGTCCGCGCCATATTATTGACAACGCGTTGAAGCAAGGCGTTACAGGGGGTGGGAATACCGTGGAGTCTACCCAGCATGACAATCTCTCCGTTTAAAAAGTCGGCTTCGATCGTGGGCAAACCGCGCACCAGACTCTGCCATGACGAACCCCCGGTCCGGGGATGGCCCTCAATATCGGCGAGCTTGATCTGGGATCGTACCCGCGCTTGTAATTCGTCCTCGGGCACAAATTCAATGCCCGCCGCCTGGTAGCAGGCGAGGGCTTCGGCGCGAAGCGCTCGAATAATTTTTCGCGAGCGCGCCGCAAATCCGCACGCCGCCTGAAAGGCGTTGCGCACATTGCCCAGCAGCTTGGTGTATTTCCAGCGCATGATATTGTGGTCGGGTACGGCACTAAAGCCACAGGTGGTCAGATCTTGCATCACCTGGGTGACGAGTGGATCAACCCCGTTGGGATAACGTCCGGCATCCAGAATACCGCCAACGGGCTCGGCATGATTCAGCACCAGTCCCGGCTCCAAATAGGTGGCTGGCATCCAGACTACCATACCGTAGACGCGCGCAAACCGACGGATGGCCAGGCGCTCATTGTCCACCCCGTTCTGACCGCAGATAATGGCCAGGTCCCGGCCTCCCGCACGCTCAAGATCGCGCAGCGCCATCTCTGTGTCCTGGGACTTCATAGTCAGCAACGCCACATCGCTAGGGGTAAATACGATCTCCTCGGGATGACCGACCGCACGGATTGCGAGGTTGAGTGTTTCCGCGGGGGTCTTCAACGTCAGGCCCTTGGACTGGATAGAGTGTAAGTGCTCACCCCGGCAGATCAGAATAACTTCATGCCCGTGCTGCAACAGCCGTGCCCCAATGGCCCCGCCGATGCCACCCGCCCCGTAGATGATATAGCGCATGGGAATCTCCCACTCCCTCAATAGACTCAGGGGCAGATTCTACCGTTCACCCGTGTATCTATACACCCCATACCGCAGGGTGAGCGGAATACCCACTGAACAGTTCGGTCGGATTGACATTTCCCAGTCAACCGCAGGATAATCACAGCCACTAAGGAGGGAAGACAGCATGGCACGGGATGTAACACCGAACGCGATCTTTTCGGCAGACTCACACACCATAGAGCCCGCGGATCTCTGGGTGCAACGCGTGGACCGGGGTTTTCGAGACCGGGCGCCGCGCGTCATCAAAGACTATCAAGATAAGCAGGGCAGCTTTTTTGTTGCGGAAGGCCTCGTCCCCTTTCCCGTGGGTGGCGGGTTTGCCGCGGGCAAGGACCCCAAGGATCTGGCGACCAATCAGAACGTCGGCTACGAGCAGGCGCGTCCGAGCGGTTGGGATCCGGTCGAGCGGCTCAAGGATCAGGATATCGACGGGGTTGAGGGAGAGGTGCTGTATACGACCCTCGGCATGTTCCTCTTCCACCTCAAGGACGCCAACCTTCAGTGGGCGTGCTTCCGGGCCTATAACGACTGGATAGCCGAATTCGTCAGTCACGCCCCCCAGCGCCTTGTTGGTTTGGGACTGATTGCCATGCAGGATGTCGAGCAGGCCGTGGGCGAGTTGCGGCGCATTGCCAATAAGGGATTGCGCGGAATCATGATTAACGCGACCTCTCCCCGGGAGGTGCCCTACAGCGATGCCTCCTTTGATACGTTCTGGGCGGCCACTCAGGATCTGAACCTGCCGGTGAGCCTGCATATTCTTACTGGCAAGCAAAATATCCGGCTCAAAAAGGGACGGGTCGCCTCAAATATGTCTATTATTCACGAGGTCCAGAATTCGTTGACCGACCTGATTTACAACGGCGTATGCGAACGCTTTCCCAGGCTGAAGCTGGTTTCCGCAGAAAACGATATTGGCTGGATCGCCCATTATTTGAGTCGCCTGGACATCTCGTCCGAAACGCTCAAGTATGTGGACCCCACTCCGAATACCCTCCTGCCCAGCGAGTATTTCAGACGGCAGATATATGCCACCTTTCAAGACGACCGGGCCGGGGTCATGACTCATGAGTTGAGCGGTGCCGACAATCTGATGTGGGCATCGGACTTTCCCCATCGCGCCTCAACCTGGCCGCGCTCGCGGGCGGTGATAGAGCAAAATTTTTCCGGCATTCCCGCCGAGGTCAAGCGCAAGATTACCTATGAGAACGCGCGGCGTTTATACGGATTATAAAGGCAGCCGGTCCATCTCCCCCTCTGTCTAGGTCAGGATATCCTTTTCTCGGAGCGCGGCGATCTCGTCCTGACTCAGGCCGACTATGTCGGTCAGGACCGCATCCGTGTCCTGGCCCAGGCAGGGAGCTGGACGCCGTATCTCACACGGTGTACGGGACATGGTCCAGGGTATGCCCATATGCCGACGGGTACCCACCTCCGGGTGTTCCAGTTCTACAAAATAATCCCGCGCGCCAACGTGCGGGCTGTTGACCATGTCAATCGCGTCAAGCGTCGGATAGGCCGGAATGCCGGCCTGTTGCAGCGCCTGGGTGGCCTCGTCCGCGGTGCGTTCCTGAGTCCAGGCCGTGACGGTTTCTTCCAGTGCCGCCTCATTTTCCTTCCGCGCGGCAAGGCTGGCAAAACGCGCATCCGAGCTGAGCTCGGGTTGGCCCATGACCTCACACAAGCGTTGCCATTCCGCCTCGTCCCGGATCGACAGGCTGACCCAGCGGTCGTCGCCTTTGGAGCGAAATACGCCGTGGGGTGCCATATGGGGGTCGCGATTACCCATCCGTTCGGGTTGGGTACCGTTCATGCTGTAGTCCATGAGGGCTTCGGGCAGTAACATGATCGCCGCCTCCCACTGGGAGAGGTCGATATACTGGCCCTGTCCGGTTTTTTCACGGTGGAGCAAGGCAGCCATGACGGCAAACGTGGCATGGACACCGCCGTTGGGATCGCCGTAGGAAAAACCCGCCATCATGGGCGGACCGCCGACATAGCCGGTCAGGGCCGACAGGCCGCTCTGGGCGACCTGCGGCGGACCGTAGGACACAAAGTCTTTTTCCGGTCCGCTCGTTCCATAGCCGGGTAAAGAGACCATGATGATGTCGGGCTTGATACGGCGCAGAACGTCATAGCCCACCCCAAGTTTTTCCATCACCCCGGAGGCAAAATTATTCATCACGATATCGCTCTTTGAGACCAGCGTTTTCGCAATATCAATGGCTTCCGGGGCTTTCAGGTCCAGGGTGAGGGAGCGTTTGCCTTGGTTGTACTGGTTAAAATAGCCCGCCCGGTTCACACCCGATTCATTGTCCGGCCAGGGCGGAATAAGACGCGACGGACATAAGCGTTTTGCGCTTTCGATCCGAATGACGTCCGCGCCCAGATGGGCCAGTTGCAGGGCGCCATAGGGGCCGGCCCAGGCCCAGCAAAAGTCAGCAACACGGATTCCATCCAACGGTGGTCGGCTCATGATCTTCTCCTTGTGCCTTCTTCTTAGACGGCACCGGCTCGTTGCAACGTAGCCAGGTCCTGGGCGGTCATGCCGAGTTCGGTATAGACCTCGGTGTTATGCTGTCCCAAACACGGGGCCGGACGACGCAGTTCCCACGGGGTTTCCGAGCAGATATGGGGCGCGCCCGGATAGGTCAGGCTGCCCGCTTCGGGATGATCGAGTTGGACAAAAAAGCCGCGGGCGTTGAGGTGGTCGGAGTTCAGCAAATAGCCCATGGTTGAGACCGGAGCAAAGGGAATGCGGCGCGCCTGCGCCTTAAGATACAAGTCCTGTACGGTGAAATCCTTGACCCAGTCTTGAATGAGCAGTTTGAGCGCGTCCCAACTCTCGCCCCGCTTCAGCCGATCTTCGAAGAGAGGCTCGGCGGCCCACTCCGGGTTGTCCATCAAATCCACAAACGAGTGCCAGTGATGTTCCTCCACACAGCAGATGAAGATCCAGCCGTCTTTACACTCCAACAGGTCCAGCGGTTGGATCGGTTTGTGCCCCAGCCGCGTCACCGCCATACCAGCGTAGGAAGCCATCATGGTGCCGAACTCCGAGATGCCCATCAGGCACTCCTGGACGGAGAACTCGACGTGCTGGCCCAACCCGCCGCGCAGTCTGGCAAACAAGGCGCCGAGCGAAGCCACCGCGGCATGCACCCCAGCCGTAAATCCGGCCTGCTGACCAAAGGCCTTGAGGGGTGGGAGATGATCGGTGCCCGGCCCCCCGCCGTTCAGAAAGCACAGCCCGCCCGCATTCCACAGGGTGAGGTCAGACGCCTCATACTCTGTATGCGGTCCCCTGAGGCCAAACGGGGTAATTGAGGCCATGACCAAGCCGGGGTTGATAGCGGCCAAGCGACCGTAGTCCAAACCAGCGGCTGGCATATGCTTGGGATGGACATTGTGGATAAGCAGGTCCGCATCTTTGGCGAGACGCTGAAAGACCTCTTGGCCCTGGGCCTGTTCCAGGTCGAGTGTAATCCCGCGTTTATTGGTGTTCAGGAAAAGATAGAGCCCGCTCTTTTCCGCGTGTGGCTCTCCGCCTGGAAACGGACCGCGCTGGCGGGCCGCGTCTCCCCCATGCGGCGACTCAATCTTAATGACCTCCGCGCCCATGTCGGCCATGAGCTTGCTCGCGTAGGCGGCGGAGACCATTTCTCCGCATTCAATGATCCGAAAACCTGATAAGGCACCCGGCATACTCCCTCCTTCTTTTCGGCCAGCCAGTTGAGTAGCTCCGGCACGGCAGAGTCAGACTCTAGTAGGCCGCCGGTGTCACGTCAAGCTTGACTCCAGCCCTGGCAGGCAATACTCGTAGGGCAGACATGGAACTGATCGACATTTACCTGCGGGTTGAGCGGGCTGATATTGCGCTCATCAAATGCGTTATCGAGTCCTATGAAGAATTGGGTATTGTCCGCACGATCGACAATACCAAGGCCATTATTGTGCTCCTGATCGTACCGGACTTTATCGACGACGCCTGGGCCGCGCTCGAATCACTACGTCAGCATGTGGACTGGCACCAAGTCCCTCGTCCGACAGGGTATGATGACTGGTTGATGGAGAAGATGCATCCGGAGAATACGGACGCAGCATAAGAGGGAGCATCGGTCTCACCACCTCCGTGTCTCCAGACCCGATCGACTATGGCCAAACACGACGAGTGGGTCACCGCAAGCGAAATCGGAACCTACGTCTATTGCGAGGAAGCCTGGCGGCTGACGCATGGACTCAAAATCCCGCCGGGTAGTGTGCGGGCGCTCCGCCGGGGCACGGAAACGCATGCCACATGGCAACGGGTCGAACGCCTGACTGCCCGGCTCATGCGCGCCGCTCTCATTGTGGCGGGTCTCGCCCTGGCCGGCATCCTGCTCCGTGTTTACTTATCGTGATGGTCATCCTGACGCTGCTGCTCAGTCTTGCCGTCCTGCTCTTTGTGGTTGCCCTTATAGGCCGTCGCCGGGCCGGCTTTGGCTACGGCAGGACCATCAGCCACGATGACGTTCGGTTGTCTTCCGAGCGTTATAGGCTCCGCGGGCAACCGGACCGGATTGTCCAGCGTGGTCGATATTTTATTCCAGAAGAAAAGAAATCCGGACGACAGATGAACGAGAGCTATCAAGCCCAACTCGGAGTGTATTTGGTATTGGTCGAAGAAGAGTACGGCGTCCGGCCCCCTTACGGCTTCATCATTTTGAGAGACGGCGAGCGGGTCAAGGTGAAAAACACGCGCCGGCTGCGCTCACGGGTGATTGGCGTTGCAGAACACATTCGAGCGCATCGTCAACAACTCGACGAGCCCCTCTCCCCACCCGCTACGCCAGCCAAGTGCCGAAACTGTAGCCAACGTCAGAATTGCGAGCAGCGGTTGGTGTGAGCATTCACTCCTATACCGAGGCATGTTGGGAGGTATGAGTACGTGGCCGGATTGTCACCGTGACCTCTATCTCCTGGTCGAGCTTGTTCAAGATGGTCATCAGGCGGTCCACTGTAAAACGAGTGAGCTTGGCGTTACGGACACGGGAGAACTCACTGGCTGCGACCCCGGTTAATTGTTGGGCTTTCCGAACCGACAGATTCCGGTCATCCAGAATCCCGATGATCTGAGCCGCCAGGATGCTCTTGAGCTGTAAGATATCGGCTTGCGGATCATTGAAGTCACGGAAGACATTCCCACTCCCGTGGACCAGTTCCAATTCTTCCTCGCCTGTTCTGTTCATCGTATCATCTCCTTTAAGCGTTTGAGTCGCGTTCGGATTACATCAATTTCTGCCTTCGGAGTCTTCACGCCGCTCTTAGACTTCTTCTGAAAAGCATGGACAACCCATATCGCCTCCCCAATCTGGACGGCATAGATCACACGGTAAGCATCTGAGCGGTATGCGAGTGCAACTTCAAATACGCCAGAGCCCAGACCTTTCACAGGCTTGGCCGTATCAGCTTTACGCCCTTCTGCTGCTAGTGTCAGAGCAATTTCAATTTCTCGTTTCGCTCCGAGTGGGAATTTTTCAAACTCCTTGCGAGCGGCCTTGATCCAGGAGAGCTTACGGCTGTCTCTGACCATTTCCCAATGTTGGTAAATTTATCAACACCTGTCAACTTGATAAGGAAGGTATAGGATGCCAGACAACATGCGACCGATTCACCCAGGCGAACATCTCCGGGAAGAGCTTAAGGAGTTGGGCATTTCTGCGCAGGCCCTGCATGTCCCGACGAATCGTATTACGGCTATTTTGAACGCACAACGCGCAGTGACAGCCGACACGGCCTTACGGTTAGCTCGCTACTTTGGTACCTCGGCTGAATTTTGGCTCAATCTCTAAAGCGCCTATGATCTCCGCCGCACCCGTCAAGCCGTCGGGAAACAAATAGAGCGGGATGTCGTTCCACCCGCCGCCTGAGCCACACTAGATATCTTGGCTCGCTTGGAAACACCGTCTTACCAAAAGGCTGTCCTGCTGGGCCTGGCGCTGGCTGCGCCCAGCAGCGCGGACGAGGCGTTTTGAAACTCCTCGGGTGGAATAATAATTCCAAAAATTTATTTTTATGTTGATTTATTATTTTTATGAGAGTATGTTGCATCACATGACCGGGAGGCACGCGCCAAAACTAAGCCGGCATGGAGGTAACATGGAGATCATCACAGGAGACCCGTATACGATCCGCATCACCAAGGAGGCCGTTGACCCAGAGGACGCGGGCATCCCTGAAGATAGCCCCTATTACACTTCACCCGCTTGGCACGTCGAAATAGACGACTCCCTGTACATCGTCAGTGGGAACGCGCGGAAGTGGTTCGTCATATCAAATGAGACGGACTTAGAAGGGCTGGAAATAGGGAGTAAGAAGTGGCTGGAAAGAATCTGGCATCCGACGCATAAAAAACACGGCCCCTTTCACAGCAAAATGGAAGCGTGTGTGTACATCGGGCAACATTATGCCCATAGGCGCCAAGAGGATATGCTTGCTGAGCAGATAAAAAATTTCAAGCTTAAGTAGACAGAATTTTCATTCAACTTTGACACATGTGGTAGGTCGGAGGCGGCGCTTATCACTCCTCCGATATAGAACCCACCGATGATGAAGAAAAAGTAACGATAGCGCGCATAGATGCTCCTCCTGGACCGGGCTTATTCTCTTTGTGTGAGGCTGTCAGGCTGATAGGGTGGTGTCGGCGCATTGTTCAGAGGGAACGCGTGAAAAAGATATTTCGGACCGCAATGCTTCTTGTGTGGATACCGGCTGCGGTTCACGCGGCAACCCTGGAAATCCCAGGCTATGATGCCGTCCTCTCGGGGATTGGGGTAATTTCCGGCTGGAAGTGTGAGACGGACGGGCCGCTGACCGTCCGCTTTGACGGCGGGGACGCTACTCCGCTTCTCTATGGGAGCGAACGAGGTGACACCCTCTCTGTGTGTGGGGATAAGAATAACGGCTTCGTAGCTATTATGAATTGGGGCAACCTGGGCGACGGGGAACACACCGCGGTCGCCTATGATAACGGTGTGGAGTTCGGGCGGACGACCTTCCAGGTCATCACGACTGGGGAAGACTTTCTCCGCGATGCTCGGGGCTCATGCAGCATCCCCAATTTCCCTTCCCCCGGAGAGACCGCTACCTTCACCTGGACAGAGGCCACGCAACATCTTGAACTGACTCAGCTCGAAGGGCCTGGCGCCCGCTCCTCCCCCGAGGGGGAGTACACCTGCGCCCCTTCGGAGACATCCCCTGGACGGCTTTACTGTACGAGAAGGGCCGATGGGACGGACTCCTGGACCTGTGCCGCGCTGGGGAACGAGCGGTTTTCCTGTTTCTCGAACGGTGAACTCGCTCCAGGGTTTCACGATGACCCTTGGACCTGTGAAGGCACCCTGGCCGCGTGCACGGAAAGCTATGATACCGCCATCGCTCAAGAGCATACCAAAAATCGGGCAGAGCATGCCGCCGCGTTGCAGGCCTGCGAAGAACGGCAACGCCGAAACTCCGCCATCGTGACTGACGACTTCGGGGCGAAAGCCTTGGTCACGCTGGAAGATGCCTGTATCTCATGGCGGGATCATCACCACCCCCATTATACCAGGGGGATATATAGCGGACGTCCTGGCGACTGTGGCTCTTGCCGACCCAGGGGCGCGCTCTTGCTCGCCTTCACTCCCCTGTCCAACTGTGCCCGGCCCGAGCGCGCCCCGTTCTGCAACGATGGTCACGGTTTTTTCCTTGATGAGCACCTCGTCACAGATCGGTGGACATTTAGAGTTCACCCAGATGGTACTGTTGGCCCGGATGATAATCTTGGGGTTCCCTATGACCGATCAGAGGAGACGTTCACGCGACTGTTCGCTCTTGAGCAAAATGGGGCTCCCTATTTCAAATCAGAAGCCGTGGCTGACGGTCTGTCACCCTACGGTGAAACCTCCCATTATAGGGATTTTTCTATGGATGATGGTTTTACGGAGGATGGATATGGAGGCAAGCTTCAAACCTATCCCGGCCTTCCCTTCCTCGTGCAACCGGGGCATGTTCTCCATAGACCGCCCCCACCGGGCACCCCATACGGTGCGGCGCAACCATACTGCTGTCCGTGGGATATTTGTAGTGACAGCAGTTGTGGTACTTATGAGGAATTCATCACCTACCCGCACACTCGATTGTTTACCATTTCCCCTTATGCGCCCGGCTTTCCTCAGACCAACCCCAACAAGCCCCCGATTGATTTGACCAAGCCTCTTACTCTGCAGTTTTCAGGGAAGCAGTGGAGACTGGAAATCAGTCTCCCCTAGCTCGAACAAGACTAGAACTCATCTCATAAATAGGAGAGTTGTCACAAACTGTACCGTCTACTTCCTTCTCCCAAAAGTCTGTTGATGGAAGTTAAAAGCCGCCTTCAGAGTCGAAAAACTGAGTTTGGAAAATCGATTTTCCCCTTCGACTGTTGGCTCCATGGTCACGGTTATTGGTGTACTCAAACACCCCTTCTCCTCGGCTTTCTTAATCAGGAATTTCTCAACCTCCTCATGAAACGGAATAATCTTGTCGTAGGAGTTGATCTTCACACGCCAATCATCTCCGGCGAATTTCTCAAACGAATACCTGTCCACGTTCAATCGTTCCTTGCTCAAGAAATGCAGAAACTCCCGCAGGGTATTTGTGTCAAGTCGTTTGTTGTCCTCAATCCAATCGCCCGGAGGATTCCAGTCATTATAGAAAGGATATATTTCAATTTGCGCCATCTCTGCCGTCCGGTAGATTCCCTCTAGTTCCTCTACCCAACCCGCCGGAATGTGGTCGAGAACTTTCTCGCTCTCGTGCCGCACCTTGTTTCGTATTGCGTCAAGAGATTCCTCGCTGAATCTTCCGCGTACACCCAAGAACGCTTTCATGAGTAGTTCGATAGATATGGTGTAGTTCATCGTGGCTACCGTTAGCGCCGACTCCGCACGGACAGATAGACTATTAACATCATCACCCATGCTTATCTTGTTCGCCGGTCGCCTATCTTCTTTCTCTTTGCTTTCCCTTAGCAGGCAAGCTGCTTCATCCCACGCACGTCTGGCTACCGAAAAGAACATCCTAGAATCATTCAGAATCTTGGCAAACATCCTCCTAGGTCTCTGACTTTCAATATAGGCTTCATCTCTCATTTGCTGCACCTTCCTCATTACGTCACGTCTTCGTCCGTCCTTTTCGCTGCTTTCGCGGTGGAGTTGAGTCTATGATTTCCCATAAATTTCCCTTTGTATAGAATTTCCGAGTCAAGAATGTATGTCGGGATGCGGTCTAGGCCGAGGCTCTCTCTTGCCCTGGCACAAGAGAGACTGCATGATGGCGAGATAATGACCAAATGAGCAACTAGAAGCTATCTCATAAAGAGGAGAGTCACCACTTTCTCCCATCAAAGGCCGTTACTCGTCAGTTTCCTCCGGCTCCGCCCCCTCACTCGCTTCTTTTCCGAACATATAGGCCACTCCGATACTGAGCACATACAGCAGGAGTAGCGGGCCGGCGAGGAGCATTTGGGAGATGGCGTCGGGCGGGGTGAGGATGGCGGCCAGGATAAAGACGCCGACCGCGGCATAACGGAAGGCGCCGATGAGGGTATGGTGGGTGATGAGCCCCACGCGGGCAAAGAAAAAGGCGAAGACGGGTAGCTCAAACGTGACCCCAAAGGCGAGCAGCGTTCTGGCCGTGAAGGTCAGATATTCGCTGATTTTTAAGGTCGCCTGTACCCCGATGCTGCGGAACTCTCCCAGAAAAAACGCATACGCAATCGGCAGGACGACGGTATAACAGAAGCCGGCCCCCAGCACGAAAAAAAATGAACAGAATATGACAAACGGCCAGACGTAACGGCGTTCCTGTGGGTATAAGCCTGGAGCCACGAACTGCCAGAGTTGGTAGAAAATGGCCGGACTGGCGCCAAAGAGTGCCGCAATAAAAGCGACCTTGAGTTTCGTAAAGAAGGCCTCGGTCGGGCTGGTGCCAATCAGAGCATGGGGATCGGTCGTGATGTGATGCAGGGGCTGAGCGAGAAAATCAAACAGCACATTGGCAAAGAAATAGGCCGGCAGAAAGACAATGAAGATGGCGAGCAAAGACCGAATGAGGCGGCTGCGCAGCTCATCCAGATGGCCGGTGAGCGGCATGGACCGGTCGTCATAGACCATGTCCTAGTCGTCCCCTCCGGTCCCTGTTTTCTTTTCTGGCGTGTCCGAAGATTGGGGCGAGGCGGAAGGGGCAGCAGTCGGCAGAGCCGTGGAACTCGTCTGCGCGTTGCGTTCGGCGGCACGCACTTCCTCGTCCAGCATGATCTGGGCATTATCGAGCTCTTCCGTGATCCCGCTCGTTGCCCGGCGCAATTCGGCAAAGGCTTTGCCCAAACCGCGGGCCGCTTCGGGCAGGCGCTTTGGGCCGAGGACGATCAGCGCCACGACCAGAATCACCACCAATTCCGGCATACCGATTCCGAACATATTTGCCTCTCGGGTTACAAAAGAGTAAACGTGTCCAGCATCGCATGTCTAGTGGAGGACACGTTTACTCTTCGTAGTATAATCGAAAAACCGGCGCAAGTTATGGCCAGGGCCAGTCGGGGAGCACCCTCCCGGCCCGGTAAGGAGCGATCAATGTTACAGACAGGCATCGTGTTGGACGCACGTTATCAGGACCACAACCCAGGTCCGGGTCATCCCGAACGGGCGGATCGGATCGGCACCCTCCTCAGTCGCTTCGCGTCCTATGAGCGCGACGGGTTGAAACGGTTTGAGCCCAGACGGGCGACGCATGAGGAGATCGCTTTGGTCCACGACACCAGCCTGATTGGCCAGGTCGTCGCCTCTGCCGGTCTCGAAGCCGCGGCCTTTGACGCGGATACGCGGGTGTCCGCACAGTCGTATGAGACGGCCCTCCTCGCCACCGGTGGTCTGTTGACCATTCTGGATGCGGTCATGGAGGGCGAGGTGGACAACGGTTTTGCCTTGGTGCGACCACCCGGCCATCATGCCGAACGCAACCGGGCCATGGGCTTTTGCCTCTTCAACAGTGTTGCGGTTGGAGCGCAGTATCTGCGGAAACGATTTGGGCTGAGCCGGATTCTGGTGATGGATTGGGACCTGCACCATGGCAACGGCACCCAGCATAGTTTCTACGATGATCCTGGCGTGCTGTACGTCTCGACCCATCAATATCCGTACTACCCCGGCACAGGAGCCGCCGAAGAAGCCGGCCAAGGCAGCGGCGAGGGCTATACCGTCAACCTGCCACTCAGCGCCGGCTGGGGAGATGCCGCCATTGTGCCGCTCTTTGAAGAGGTGATCGATCCTATTTGTCGACAGTTTCAGCCCGAGTTCGTATTGATCTCCGCCGGCTTTGACGCCCACGCCCGTGACCCCCTCGGTGGTCTGACCTTCACGGCAGAGGGCTTTACTGCCCTGGCACGGATTCTCCTGCGCGTGGCGCGGGATCAGGCCCAGGGCCGTTGCGCCGCTATTCTCGAAGGCGGCTACGATCTGGAAGGGCTGGAAACCTCGGTGATCCACGTTCTGGACGAAATGGACGGTGCCCGGCTCGACCATCCGCTCCCAGCGTATGAACGCCAGGGTCTGCTCCCCAACGTCCGGGCCGTACAGCAGCGTCATTGGGAGTTGCCGGCGATGACCTGAAATCCATCCGCTTTGGTCTATAAATCAACGTGAACGACTTCTACCCCTGCCGGTCACAACGGCTGGTTTTCTCGTACGAACTCATCCACCAGGCGGTTAAAAACCGCCGGTTGTTCAAAATACGCGGAATGGCCGGCCTTGGGGACAGTGACAAAGCGTGCCTGCGGAATGCGGGTCGTAATGCTTTGCATGGCGGGTGGTGGAGCCAGTACGTCTTCCTCTCCAACCACAAGTAAGGTGGGAATATTGTGCTCAACAATGGGCGCTACGTTGGTGTGCAGGCTCATCAGTGTTGGAACGAGATTGGGAGAGATGTGCTGATTCAGGGCTGAGATCTGTTGGTAGAGAAAACACAGCGCTGGCTCTCGCTCAGGAAAAGACAGGGCGTATGCGCTGGTGAGAAGCTGGGCCAGATTGCCCTGTGCGCGTTCACGCAGGCTGGCGCGCGTTTGATCGATCTCCGGCGTTTCAATCCCTGCGGTGGTGTCGCACAAAATAAGCGCGCTGGTACGTTCGGGACAGGCAGCGGCAAAGCCGCATACCGTCCAACCGCCCATGGATTGCCCTACAAGTACCGCCCTCTGAATCCCCAGATGATCAAGTAAGCCGGTCAAATCCTCAACAAACGCCCGTGGGCCTGGGCCGGTGGCTACATCACGGGAATAGCCGAAGCTCCGATGGTCAAAGGTTACCACTTGATACGTTTTGGAGAGTTCTGGAACTTGCTGCCACCAACTGAGGTGACTCCCCCCTCCACCGTGCGCTAACACCAGGGCAGGGCCCGTTCCGTGGGTTTCATAATACAGTTCAATCCCATTGACTGAGGCAAACGGCATAATGTCTCCTTAGTCCCGTGCCGTCCGCTCGGCATGAATCTCGGCGTGCGAAGCGATGACGCGCTCTGCTTTGAGTTGGGCGATCTGCCGGTCGGAATAGTTGAGCAGGCGGCGTAGCACGCTCTCCGTGTGCTCTCCCAGCAGCGGGCCTGGGGCGGCCACGTAGCCTGGCGTCTTCGAGAGTTTGAACGGTGGCCCGTCGAATATGACGTCCTCCGTCTTCCCGTTTTCCTGGGCCGGCAACTCCGCCCAATACCCCCGCGCCCGCAGTTGCGGGTCGCGGTCCAAATCTTCTCCGTTGGCAACCACGCCAGCGGCGATACCGGCTTCCTGCAGACGGGTCATGACTTCTTCGGCCGTATGCTGCTGCGTCCAGGCCTCAATATAGCCGTCCAAAGCGTCTTGATGCTGGAGACGATCTGCAAGGCTGGCAAAGCGCGCCTCGCGCGTCCAGGCCGGCTTCCCCAAGACATGGCACAGACTCTGCCATTCTGCTTCGGTGAAGACAGCAATCGCGCACCAGCGGTCGTCGCCTTTGCAGCGGTACACTCCGTGCGGAGCCGCCGGGGCTTCCTGGGAACGATTGCCGACCGGCTGACTGGGCGTCTGATTATTCAAGATATCGAGCAGGCTCGGTCCGACCAGGCTGGAAATCGCCTCAAATTGTGCTAGGTCAACGAATTGTCCCTGGCCGGTTTGTTTGCGATGCCACAGGGCCATCAATACGGCCAGCGCGCCGCTATAGCCGCCGGTCATGTCCGCGTACGAATAGCCCCAGCCGGCCGGCTCGTGACCGGGGTGACGCATCTGGAGCGTATAGCCGGACAAAGCCTGGAGCGTCGGCCCGTAGCTGACATAGTCCTTGTGCGGCCCGGTATGCCCAAAGCCGGACATGGAGACCGCAATGATATCGGGCTTGATTTTTTTGAGGCTTTCGTAGTCGAGCCCCCAGTTGCGCATGACCCGGGCGCTGAAATTATCGATCACGACATCCGATATGGCCGCGAGTTTTTGGGCGATCTCAATCCCCCGCGGGTCGGCCATATTGATAACCGTACTCTCCTTGCCCCGGTGCAGATTACCGGAAAAGCCGCCGCGCCGCGTCCCCAGATCGAGCGTATCGCGCCGCTCGATTTTAATGATCTCAGCACCCTGGTCGGCCAGGATACGGACCGCCACCGGACCGGCGACTACCCAGGTGAAATCAAGAATGCGAACGCCTTCGAGCGCGCGCCGGTCTTTTTTCCGGGAGGTCATTGGGCAACCTACACCGCCTCGGAAGTATCTTCCTTGGGCTGAGGGCTCTCCGACTCGGAAGGCGGAAAGAGCAGCGAGGCAACGATCGTCGCGGTCAGGACAAGCGCGATCACGCCCAGAGAAAGGCCAATCGGGATGGGATACACGTCAACCAGGAGCATTTTGACGCCAACAAAGCCCAGCACCACGCCCAGGCCGATGCGCAGGTAGACAAACAGATCGAGTACGCCGGCAATCAGGAAGTAGAGGGCGCGCAGGCCCAGAATGGCAAAGACGTTTGAGGTGTAGACGATGAAGGGGTCGTCGGTGACGGCAAAAATGGCCGGAATCGAGTCGATCGCAAAGACCAGGTCCGTGCTTTCTACGGAAACGAGGACGACCAAGAGGGGAGTGGCAAAGAGCTGGCCCCCACGCCGGACAAAGAAGTGTTGGCTCTCGTATTTGTCCGTGACCGGCAGAATACGTCGTAAGAGGCGAATGGCCGGATTATCCTCCGGGTCGGATTCGGTCTCTTCGGAGATGGCAAGCTTGATGCCGGTAAAGATCAGGAAAGCGCCGAAGATATAGATGATCCAGTGAAAATAGTGTAGCAGCGTCGCTCCGAGGGCAATGAAAATGCCGCGCATGACGAGCGCGCCGAGAATCCCCCAGAACAGCACCCGGTGCTGGTAGGCCAGGGGAACGGAAAAATAGGAGAAGATCAGCAAGAAGACAAAGATGTTGTCTACGCTGAGCGATTTTTCAATCAAATAGCCGGCGAGAAATTCCAGGGCCGGCTCCGAGCCGTTGGTGTAATAAATCCCCGCGTTAAAGACCAGGGCGAGGCTGATCCAGACCGCACTCCAGATGCCGGCCTCCTTGCGTGACACTTCGCGCGCTTCACGATGGAAGACCCCCAGGTCCAGAAACAGCAAGACGAGAACAACCAGGGTAAAACCGACCCAGAGACCAATGCTGGATGCCATGCCTACGCTCGTGAGTTTAGCTGTTATTTTGCGGGGGACACCCCCGGACCCCCGGCGCCGGTTAGATTTTCGTAGATTTCCTGGTAGCGGGAGGCCGCCTGATCGATGATTTCCTGCGGCAGATGCGGAGCGGGCGGTCTGCGATCCCAACCCAGGGAAATCAGATAATTCCGAATAATCTGTTTGTCATAGCTGTCCTGAGATTTACCGGGCTGATAGTTTTCGCTCCGCCAAAAGCGCGACGAGTCCGGCGTAAAGGCTTCATCAATAAGAATAAGCTGACCGTCGCACTGGCCAAACTCGAATTTGGTGTCCGCCAGGAAAAAGCCCTTGGTTTCTGCATAGGCGTGGGCGTGCTTGTACAGGGCCAGGCTGAGGTCCCGTACCTGAGCAGCCAAGTCCGTGCCAATGAGGCGTTCGACTTCGGCAAAGGCAATATTCTCGTCATGCTCGCCTTCCGGGGCTTTGGTTGAGGGGGTAAAGATGGGCTCGGGCAACCGGGCGCTCTCCTCTAATCCTGAGGGCAGCGGAATACTGCACACGGTTCCACTCGCCCGATATTCCTGCCAGCCGGACCCGGCTAGATAGCCCCGAACGATACACTCAACCGGTAGCGGTTCCGCTTTTTTGACCAACATGGAGCGGCCGGCCAGGCTGTCACGGGTGGACTGAAACACAGCCGGAAACGTATCCACGTCAACCGAAATGAGATGGTGCGGTACAATGTCGGCCAGGCGGTCAAACCAAAAGCGAGACACCTGGGTCAGGACCCGCCCCTTGCCCGGTATGCCTTCGTGCAGCACGACATCAAAGGCCGAGACCCGGTCGGTGGCAACGATCAGCAGATAGTCGTCGGTTTCGTAAATATCACGGACTTTTCCGCGGCGGGGCGGAGGAAGTCCCTCGACACTCGTTGTTAAGATAATGGGTTCGTTCATGACGCTATTTTCTCTCTCCCGGACAAATATAATATGATCAAAACGGGCAATATTAGTATTCTAGCAGACTCACGATTCTTCTCTACATCCCCCCAGAACCCAGCGGCTGCCAGGTGTATGCGGGAAGAGGGTGGTGACTTGTTGCCCGGCGCTCACAGGAGAAGCGGTCTCAGAAGAGTAAACGTGTCCTCCACTAGACATGCGATGCTGGACACGTTTACTCTTTTCTCCAGTACGGAGGGAATCTGTTCGAATGGAAACCAGACTGGCCAGGATGAGGAGAGCGGCGATCACAGGTATCGGTTTCACTTTGAGAGAGCCCTTTTCTTCGGACTGAGTCAGGCCATTTGGACTATGAGACATTATAGCTCAAATCACGCCCGCCCGCTTCAGGGCTGAGAGGCGGTCCGCCCCAAGTCCGAGTTCGTTACCATATACCTCACTGTTGTGTTCGCCCAGGAGGGGCGGACGGCGGGCAATGCGCCATGGCGTCACCGTAAAATGAATGGGGCCCCCGGGGTATTGCACGGTTCGGCCCAACTCTGGATGCTCGATAGCGGAGAAAAAGCCACGGTCGTTCAACTGGGGATCGTCCACTAAGGCTTCGGGTGGTCGGACCATGGCATACGGAATACGCCGGAGTTGGGCGCCTTCCATGAGTTCAGCCACGCTGTAGTCTTTGGCCCAGTCATCCAGGATATCAAACAGGTGTTCGGCGTGATCTTTTCGATAGATCAGATCTTCCCAGCGCGCATCCTCAAGGTCCTGGGCTTTTTTATCGCCCTTGACCCATTCGACCAGCGAGGTCCAATCCCCCAACGAGCAGTGCATGACATAGCCGTCGCGGCACCTGGCCACGCGAAAATAGCGACTCCAGTGCAGGCTGCCGCGCCGACTCTCAATGCCCAACCCCTGATGATAAAACGGCGCCACATGTTCCACCGCCCCGGCAACAGCTTCCTGCATGCTAACGTCCACCCACTGGCCCTCGCCGAGGCTGTCCCGCGTCAACAGGGCCAACAGCGTACCGATCGCGGCAAAAAAGGAGGCGCTATGGTAGGCTTGCAGGCCCATAGCGTGCAGCGGTGGCTCATCGGGAAACCCGTTGGTCCAGATCATGCCGCCAAGGGCCTCGGCCACCATGTCCGAGGAGCGGTAGGCTCGGTAAGGCCCGGTCTGCCCAAAGGGTGTAATCGAGGTGAGCACCAGATTTGGGTTGAGTTGCTTCAGCTCATCATAGCCCAGGCCGAGCCGGGCGAGTGTCCCTGGCGCGGCTGACTCGACCAGCACGTCCGCCTTTGCTGCTAACTGCTTGGCCAACTCCTGGCCGGCTGGCTGGTTCAGATCGAGGGTAATGCCTCGTTTGCTGGTATTATAGAACCAAAACAGCAGGCTCCGCTCGGAAAGAGGAGACGTGTCCAGCATCTCATGTCTAGTGGAGGACACGTTTCCTCTTCGGTGCGGTTTGTCATCGAGAAACGGACCAATGCGACGCGTGGCGTCCCCCTCCGGTGGCTCGATCTTGATGACATCCGCCCCCATATCGCCAAAGAGTTTGGCACACATGGCCCCTTTGAGGTCGGTCAGGTCAAGAATCCGTAGTCCAGCCAAGGCAGTCATACCGAAGCGCTCCCTCTCCTCGCTACAATTTCACAAACACGTCTCTGGCCTCTTTACTGGTTAGCTGAGAGACCGTCGTAATTTTATCGCTGAAAGGCTTGAGCGAACCCAGCGAACTGGTGCCAATATCGATCAGAATCGAGAAGAGCGAGAAGCCGAGCGCGTTCTTTTCTGTGGCAAAGCGTTCGGCCCAGTCCGCGTGGACCCGGCATTCGCCGTCGGTAATAAACACGATGTCACCCCGCTGGAAACGTGATTCCTGAAAGAGGGAACGTGTCCTTCCTTGACGAGCAGATGCGGGACACGTTCCCTCTTTGATACAGCCCAGGGCCGCGTCAAGGGGTTTTTCAAAATCGGTCCCACCGCCGGGGAAGTATTCGGCCAGCTCCAGAACCTTGTCCATGTCCGCTTCATAGCGTACCCGCGTATTGAGATCGACGCTGTACAGGGGTGCGTCCGCGGACGAGAAACAAATCGCCCGAAACCGGCGTCGCTCGCGCCGGGCAATCTCAAGCAGCGTGAGCGTGAGCGCCTTGGCCCAGACCTCTTTGTCTCCCTGCATAGATGAGCTGCCGTCGAGGCAGACGATAAGCGGGCCTTTGCCCTGCGCCTCCACCCCGCGCAGGTCGTACTGTAAGAGCTCGTTATCCACAAAGCGCCGGATAAAGTCCTGGCGTAACAGGGGATGCTGCAAGCTCAGCAGTTCGTGGGGGAGCAGGCGGCTGAGTTCCGCGCCGATGCCCACCTCGAAGACCTCGGCGTTGGTACGTTCAAAGTTTTTCCGCCGCAGGGCGAGCGCGTGGTGCTTCATCCGTCCGACCATGGTGGCGAGCTTTTTCAGCTTGTCGTTCCCAGCCAGCCGCTTGCCCAGCTCAATCTGGCGGCCGGGAGAGGATTGGTGGCCCCCACCAACGGCCAGCCCCCACGATTCGGCCTCCTGGGTTGCGTCATCGAGATTTTGGGCAACCGTAATCGCTTCTTTGAGAAAACGATTGTGGGTTTCCTGCTGGACACGGGACAGGTCCTGGTTGAGCTGCTTGGCCAGGCGTTGCAGGCGAGTGTCTTCCGCCCGCGCCTGACTGGCCATACGCTCGGCCGTGTGTTCGAGCATCTCTGTGGCTTCTTGTGAGACATCCTCCGTAGCGTCCGCTTGTTCCGCAAGTTCTTTTGCATTCTGGGCTTCGTCGATACGCTGCTGTACCAGCGCCTCTTGCTTCTCTACATTCCAGACATCGAGTAAGTCGCGCCGGGTCAGCGTCTTTTCAGATTTCAGCAGGCGGAGGGCGCCTTCGCCTAAGAGCACGGTGGCCAGTCCGGCCTGCCCTTCATCCAGGACAGTGGCTTCCCGCAGCAGGTTCGCCAACTCGCCGCTATGCAGTGCGGTGAGGAGCTCCCGGTTCACCGACGCGCTGGGAAGCACGTCGTCCGCTTTGAAAAAGACAATATTATATTTGAAGAGCGCGCAAAAAAGGTCGCGCAGGAGCGCCCGAAAGTGCGGCAGGAGGGGAGCCCCGCTCTCTTCAAGGCGCTGTAAAGAGGGGGAGGCGGCGCGGAGCTGCTCATAGACCGTCCGGTCATACGAGTCGCTCTCAACCCAATGCACATTATCCGGCAGGGGGTCTGGTGGAGGGAAGCTGAACCGGGATTTTTTCCTGGTGCGCCGACGAGGCATAGTGATCTTTCGGACAGCCTAGAGTCTGGCTAATAACTGGCCCTGGATCTCCTGAATTTCCTGTTTTGCTCTTTCAACCTTATCGATGGCGCGCCCCACCTCTTGGACGTGTTGGTGGATTTCCTCCACCTTGGTCAGAATATTCCGAATCTTGGTATGCGCCTCAATGATCGCGCGGGCGCGCTGCTCCGCGTCCTCCCAGGGTCGCTCGGCATAGTCGCGCAATTCCCTGGTCTGAAACAGGAGCTCCTGCACCTCATCCTCATAGCCATGAATCAAGCCATGGATCACGCTATGCACGGCGGCCTGCTCTGACGGCTCCTTCCACAAAACGTGTTCAAGGAAGAAGACATCGGTTTCGGTGACGCTACGGCGTCCATCCAGACAGGCCACGGCTTGCAGCAGCCCGACACTCTGGTGGTAGCGACGGTCGGACGCCAGAATATCTTGTGTCCGCAGCTCCCGACGCACCTCGGCGATGACCCCAAGAACAGCATCAGGGACGGTGACGGCTTGCGCCTCAGTCTGCAATTGACGCAGCTCGTCGAGGGTCAGCGTCGTACGTTCCGCCGGTCGCTGCGCCTGAAGAGGAAACGTGTCCTTCTTCGACAGGTGAATGCGGGACACGTCTCCTCTTTGAAGCATGTGCAGAAAGCGAAAGTCCTCCTGTATGTAATCCACGGCGAAGCGCAGCAGAAAGCGGTCGTACAGCGCAAGGAGTTCGTCGTCCTCGGGAAGTTCATTGCTCGCCCCGAAGAGCGTCAGGAGCGGCACCGCCGCTGCCGCTTTGCCATTATGAAATATCCGCTCGTTGATAATGCTGAGGATCGCGTTCAAGATCGAGGAGCTGGATTTGAAGACTTCATCCAAAAAGGCGATATGCGCCTCGGGCAGTTTGTTATCCGTGACCCGGCGATAGTCGTCGGCTTCGAGCGCTTTGAGGCTGACCGCTCCAAAGAGTTCTTCCGGTGTCGTGAATTTCGTCAGCAACCACTGGAAATAGTGCGCCCCGGTAATACGGCGACACAGTTCGTCCGCCAGCATCGACTTGGCCGTCCCCGGAGGGCCGATAATTAGGACGTGCTGGGAGGCTAATAAGGCTGCCAGCGCGCCATCGATGAGGGCGTGTCGTTCGAGAAAGCGATGTTGGAGTTCTGTACGGATTTTTTGCAGTTTTTCTTGTGGAGTCACGAGTCCGACCTTTTCGCGCTCTCTTTAAGAGAAAAATCTTAGGCTAGCAGATAGGGGGGAGAGCCTCAATTCCGAAGCCTGCCCCCCGCAGACCTCTAGCGCCCGTATAGATGGATCGTTTATAACAATCCCCGACAGTACTCTTCATTCTCGTAAGGAGGGAAGCATGGCATTAGCGCTTGATGGCATAAAAGTTCTTGAACTCACACGGGTCGGGCCAGGGGCATTCTGTACCATGATGCTGGCGGACATGGGTGCCGAGGTCTTAAAAATCGAGCCACCCCCCGCCGGGAAGCTGGCCGGTTCGGGTGCGTCACCCAAGCCGGACGAGGCCCGTAAACTGGCCACCAGCTTCACGAATCGGAACAAAAAGAGTCTCACCCTGAATTTGAAAGACCCGGCCGGACAGGACATTTTGCACGCCTTAGCCAAGGAGTACGACGTGGTGGTCGAAGGCTTCCGGCCCGGTGTGATGCAGCGGTTAGGCGGTGACTATGAGACCCTGCGGGCCATCAACCCCGGTATCGTCTACTGCTCTTTGAGCGGCTACGGCCAGGACGGTCCGTACCGTAATTTCCCGGCTCACGACCTGAATTATCTCTCTTTGAGCGGGGTGCTGGACCTGATTGGACCACCCGAAGGTCCGCCCTCCATTCCGCTGAATATTATTGCCGACTATGCTGGAGCCTCCATGCACGGCGCGCTCGGCATCATGTTTGCCCTGTTTGCCAGACAACAGACCGGCCAGGGGCAGTTGGTTGATATTGCTTACCTGGACACCACGATTTCGTTGCTGGCGGCCACGCCGAATGTCCGTGATTATTTTGCCGATGGTACGATGCCGGGCCGGGCCAAGGGGGTCTTTGGCGGCGGATTCGCCTATTACAGCGTGTATCAGACCAAAGACGGTAAACAGCTCTCCATCGGCTGCACCGAGCCCTGGCTGTGGAATAATGTCTGTGACGCTCTGGATCGTCCGGATTGGAAGGACTGCGGCATGAAGATGGGAGATTTCTCTCAGCATTCAACCGCGCGTCATCAGCAGGTGAAAAAAGAACTCCAGGATATTCTGCTCACCAAAACCCGCGACGAGTGGTACGATTTTTTCACCCAAGCCGATGTGTGTGTCGGAAAAGTCTACGATGTACCTGAAGTCTTTGAAGACCCACAGGTGAAACATCGCGAGATGGCGGTTGAGCTCGATCACCCCCAAGCCGGAAAAGTGACCCAGGCTGGTGTGGCCATTAAGCTGTCGGACACACCAGGCTCGATCCGCTCCTTTGCTCCCGCGCTCGGCCAGCATACGGACGAGGTTCTGAGCGATGTGGGCCTGAGTGCCGATCAGATCGCCCAGCTCCGCGAGAAACACGTGGTGTAGCCATAGGAACTGGGGGTTAGGGATTGGGGACTGGGGAAGCCCAACCTCCAACTCCTAATCCCCAATCCCCTCCTCCCATGCATCTGTCCTTCGACCTTGGGACTCTCGTACTCTACGACCCGCCCGAGGAGTTTGTCCCTCCTGCCTGCTTTCGGTGGGATGGTCGGGTTGACCGGTGGCGGACCCAAGCCCATCACTATCGCCAGGTGGTTGAGACCTTCAAACAGCACGAGAGCGCCTACTCGAATGCCGCGCCGGCTTACCGCACACTGGCACTGTCCAGCCGCTTGACCCAAACGCCACGCCCGTTTCAGAGCGACGCGATTGAGGCCTGGGTCAACACGGGACGGCGCGGCACGATCATTCTGCCGACCGGTGCCGGGAAGAGCTATGTCGGCCAAAGGGCCATGGAAATCGTCCAGCGGAGCACTCTGGTTGTCGCCCCAACGATCGATCTCATGAATCAGTGGTACGATCTGCTGTGTGCGGCGTTTGGTGAAACGGTCGGGCTTATTGGCGGGGGATATTATGAGATCGAAGACCTGACGGTGACAACCTATAGCAGCGCGTATCGGCATATGGACCGCCTGGGTAATAGGTGGGGCTTGGTGATCTTTGACGAATGCCATCACCTGCCGGGCGAAGGGTACAGCCATGCCGCGGAGATGTGTCTGGCCCCCTATCGCTTAGGGCTGACGGCGACGCCGGAACGTGCCGACGGGCGTGAGGCGCTGCTCGATACCCTCATCGGCCCGCGGGTGTATGCCAAAGGGATTACTGAGTTGGCCGGGGAGTACTTGTCCGACTATGTCGTTGAGCGCCTCAAGGTCACGCTCACGCCAGAGGAGGAAGCGGAATACCGTCAGGCCCGCAGTACATTCTATGACTTTATTGTAGATCACGGCATCGTCCTGGACGGCTTGGCCGGCTGGCATCGCTTTATTCGGGAGAGCGCGACGAGTCGGAAGGGCCGGAGTGCTCTGCTGGCCCACCAGCGGGCGAAAAAACTGGCCCTGGGAACCCAGGCCAAGCTGCGCACCCTTGATTTCCTGCTGAAAAAGCACGCTCGTGACCGGACCATTATTTTCACCAGTGATAATGACACGGTTCACGCAATCTCCACCGCGTTTTTGATTCCAGCCCTTACCCATCAAACGCCGACAAAGGAACGTAAAGCCATACTCGAAGCCTTTAACCACGGGGAATATCTGGCGCTGGCCACGTCAAAAGTGCTGAACGAAGGCGTGAATATCCCGGAAGCCAGTGTTGCCATTGTGCTGTCCGGTTCCGGTTCCACCCGCGAGCACGTGCAGCGTCTGGGTCGAATTCTGCGCAAACGCGAAGGCAAGCAGGCGGTTTTGTACGAAGTCATTACCGCGGGAACGGTGGAGGAACGCATCAGTGACCGCCGCCGCCAACGCGCCGCCTACCGAGTCTAAACAACAGAGCAGAGAGAAACACAATGGTTCAGGAAAGCAGTTCGCTCATAAACCTGCCGAAGCTCGTCCGGTTTCTACG
>WTHD01000086.1 GCA_011523265.1 Candidatus Binatota bacterium | reverse complement strand
CGCTAAGGCCGCATATTGCGACACAACCGGCGCGCAGGTCACCAGGGCGTCGTGCACCTTGAGAATTTCCTGGACGTTCCGGGCATCGGAATGGAGGTAGCCGACCCGCCAGCCCGTCATCCCATAGGCTTTGGAGAAGGTAAAAATCCGCACAATACGCTGGCGGACATCAGCGACCTGAGCCGGGCTGAAATACGCTTCCGGCGTGTACACAAAATCCTTATAGGCTTCATCAATAATCAGAAAGAGATCATGCCGTTCGGCCAGCGCAATCAGGGCGCGCGTTTCCGCTTCCGAGAAGACCGTTCCGGTTGGATTGTTCGGGTTGCAGTATAAAATCGCTCTCGTGTACGGCGACAGACAGGCCTCAAACGCTTCTTCGTCAAAGGCAAAATTCTGCTCCTCGTGGAGCGGGGCGAAGCGCGGGGTACAGCCGGCGATGCGAACAACCTCCTGGTAGGAGGCATAGCTGGGAGAGGGGAGAATGATCTCATCTCCTGGGCGGGTGAGGGTCAGCAGCGTCGCGGCAATGGCCTCAATCGAGCCGCTGGAAACAATAATCTCCTGGTCCGGGTCGTAGTGCATGCCTTCTTGTAGCAGCGACTCGGCAATGCATTCGCGCAGTTGGGGTAAGCCTGGGGTCAACGAGTAGGTGGCACACTCGCCCTCGGCGATTTTTTGCTGGACAAAAGATTTGATCGGTTCGGGCGTGTCAAAGCTGGGGATGCCCTGGGCCAGAGAGACCACGTCCGGCACCCGACTGGCCGCCAGCTCCATCGCCTTGATCGGCGACAGCTTGACGTCGGCCGTGCGCGCAAATGATCGTCTTTGCCCCCCACCTTCGCGAGCCACAGTCAGTCTCTTCCTTTCGGTTCGTTGTCAGCGGTACGGTATCCAGGCTCTCGGGGCTTTGCAATGGAATGGCGGATTGGGATATATCCCGAGACAGGCTTTATCACGATAGGAGGGGATCGTATGAGTGAGCGCCTTTTTTCCGAAGAAGAAATCCGTGAGATGGGAAAGCGAACGGTGGACCGCTTAACGGAAGCCATTGACGCCGGAGAGGCGGAGCAGGCCAAGAAGATTGCGCAGCGCATGTATAATGAATTTCTCGGGATGCACGATCTGTACCGCAACTGGACGACCGCGACGCTGAGCGAGGTGGGGAAGCGTTTTGGCGACGAGGTGCTGGAAGAGATCATGATGGCCGGCGTGAAAGCCTGGTGGCTGCCGAATTTGGAGAAAATGCCGCAGGACCCCCAAGAGCTGCCCCGGAAGATCAAGATGTTTGTTGCCGGTCTGCGGGGCCATCTTCAGCCCATGCATATTGAAGAGGATGAGGAAAAGGTCGTTATTCAGATGCGTCCCTGCGGCAGTGGCGGACGCATGGTCCTCGAAGGGAAATACGACGGACCCGACGCCTTCCATACCGTGGAAAAACCGCAGCGGATGACCTATAACCGCGCAGACTTTCCCGTGTACTGTGCCCACGAGCCGCCGATGGAGTTGGTTGATATCGAAAAAAATGGAAAACCTTTTGTCGTGGTCGAGCCGGCCGCCGTCCTCGGAAAAGAGCACTGTTCTTTTATTATTTATAAAGACCCGGACAAAGTCCCGGAGAAATATTACGAACGGCTCGGCCTCAAGAAACCGGACTAGGCCGGTTGTGAGGAGTAGACATGCTCGTTGCTGGAGTTGGTCTCTCAAAACAACAGGATACCGCACAGGCCACGCGGGAAGCGGCCCAGGCGGCCTTGAGTCAGGCCGGGGGCGACCGCGCTGACTTTGCCCTGGTCTTTGCCACCGCGCATCACGGGGCCGGGTACGGGCGCGTCCTGCGTACGGTCCGCGCTGAAACGCAGGCCAGTCAGGTTGTCGGCTGTAGTGCCGGTGGCGTGCTGACCACGGCTGGAGAAGTGGAACGCGCGCCGGGTGTTGCGGTCTTGGCCGTGCGGTCGGACACGTTGTCCGCCCATCGTTTCTTTGTTCCCCAACTGCGCGGCCGGGCTCGGACGGTTGGCCAGGAGGTCGTGTCCAACGTCACGCCTCACCTCGGTCCCGAAAATCTCGCCCTCGTCTTCCCCGATACGTATAATTTTGATTCGCATGCGTTCTTTGACGGCATCGCCGAAGGCGGGCTCTCGGATGTGCCTTTTGTTGGCGGCGGGGCGTCTGAGGACGGGAGTGTTGGTGAGACCTTCCAGTTGTGCGGAGACACGGTCAGCAGTGACGCCGTAAGTGGAGCGCTGCTGAGCGGCCAATTCACCTATACCATTGGCATCACCCAGGCCTGCCAACCGGTGAGTCCCGTGCATCGGGTTACGAAAGCCCACAACAATCTCATCCTTGAGCTTGACGGCCGCCCGGCGTTTGAAGTCTTTGCCGAACGTGTGAGCCCCCAACTCCGCGATGATCTGCGTCGTGCCGCGGCCTATATCTTCGTTGGCCTGCCGGTCGACGCCGAACGCCAGCATATTGCCCCTGGCGAATATGTCGTGCGGAATCTCGTGGGCTTTGATCCGGAGCGCGGGATTATTGCGGTGGCGGACCAGATCGTCGAAGGACAGAAGCTGGTCTTCACCCTGCGCGACGGGAACGGCGCACGGACCGACCTGAAACGCGAGCTGGAAGCCCAGGACCGGAGCTGGCCGCACAGCCGTCCGGCATTTGGCCTCTATTTCAACTGCGTCGGACGTGGCAGCGGGCTCTACGGGATTCCCGATATCGACTCTTCGTATATCAACCAATACCTGGCCGATGTGCCGGTTATCGGGTTTTTTACCGGCTGCGAGATCGCCCCCGTGCAGCGCCAGGCCATCGTCCACCAGTATTCCGGCGTCCTCGTCCTCGTTGGCGAGAAGCCGCTGCACTAAGGCAATCTGGGGTTAAAACGGGAATAAATTCCCGAAAAATCCCTCGTCGTCGCTTGAGGCGACCGGTTCGTCTTCGTCGTCGTCCATAAAGCCCTTGAGCGGGTTATACTTCGAGAGCAGCCCCGGCTTGGTAATGGTTTCTCCCGCCCCAGGGTCAATGTCACGGGCGCGGCCATACGTTGGCGCTGCGGTCTGAAATTGTCCCGGCTCCTGAAGATAGGTGACGCCCAGGTCGCGGTCATCATCACAGCAGCCTCTGCTAAACGGCAGCCAGGAGCAGGACGCTCCGAACACGATCAGGCTCGCGCACAAGACCGCGCGGATATACGGGCCTGGCGCTTTCACATTGCAGAAATTCGAGAAGTGGCTCACTTGACAATCTTTTCCAGTACGGTTCTCTCTCGGGTTTCGGCAGGGAATCTCCCCGGCGCTATTTCAGCCGAACTGCCGTTCCGGTCGCGACCAGCAGCAACATGCCTTTTCCTCCGCCGCTGATTTCGCTGTAATCCATATCGACACCGACAACCGCATCGGCACCGAGCTGCGAGGCTTGCTCCGCGAGTTCTTCCAAACAGGTGTCTTTGGCTTCCCGTAGCGCCTTTTGGTGGGTGCCGCTGCGGCCGCCGAAAAAGTCTCGCAGGCCACCCAGCATATCCCGAAAGACGTTGATACCCAAAACACACTCGGCGCTGACAATGCCAAGCGCTTCCTGAATGGTGCGACCCGGAACTGCGGGGGTCGTGGTCATATTGTTTCTGGCAATCGGCATAGACGGTTTCCGCTAGGTTGTTGTCTCACGGCGGTTATACATAACTGGAAAATTCTCCGGCCACTACCACACCGCAAGCGCATTCTTTTCCTGGATGGTTTCTTATCAAGAAAATCAGAACGGTGAGACCTCGGGCGGTGGCCCAAACAAAACCCGCAGGGCGATGTCGGCCAGGAGGAAGAAGAGGGCGATGACAATGAGGGTGTTTTCGAGCGGGTGGAGGAGGACTTTCTTGCCGCCCCGGATGTGGGAGGTGAGTTCGTCAAACGTCGGGTTGAGGCTGCCGCCCGTTCCTTCGGCCAGGGCGTGCAGCAAGGGCCGGTTGGGTTGTTGCTGGCGATATTCCCTCAACGCACCATCCACTTCTTGTCCAACCAGAACCGTCTGACTCCGCTGATTCAGAATCGTATTGCCTCTGCGTTTGACAATGGTAACGGGGACGTTGCCCGTGTAGCGGGCGGGCAGGACGGCTTCGGAGATACGCGGGGCGACCGGCATGAGGGTCAGGGTCTCACTCCGGGTTCCGCTGGCCAGGCGGGCTTGGAGGATGCTGTCATCGGTATTGTCAAAGGATTCGACCCGGAGGATGGTGCGTTCGCCACGCCTGGTCGCGCTCAGTCGATAATCCAGTGGTGTTTCATTCCGCATGGCCCAGCGAACTGCCTGAGACCAGAATTTCCCGAAGCGTTCCCAGCGTATCCAATCTCCCGAGCCGGCGCCGCTCGGATCAAACGGCACGACGACGACCTTGCCCAGACCGTACTGCCAGGTGGCCAGGAGCGGGTCCTGCTCACCGTGGACGTCGGTATAGAGCTGGACGTTCGCCCGCTTCTTGGGCTTGGTCAGCATATACTCGTCCAGGGCCGGGAAGTCGGCCAGGCCGCGTAAAATTTGTCCCCGGACGCCGACTTGGGGGACGATATCCTTGGGGCCCTCGTCTTCCTGACCTTGCTGGCGCAAGGTCTGACGGGTGTCCCGCACCAGGAGTTGGGGCAGCATGGTTGCATCTTCAACATGGTAGAAGCGCCCGCCCGTTTTTTCCGACATATACGACAGGAGTTGCAGGTTGACGGTGTCGCTCCCAATCCGAATGGTCGTAATCGAGATCTGGCGCTGGGCAATGGTTTTGATCAGAGGATAATGATCGTTTGGGCTGCGGTTGGTATCGCCGTCCGTGAGGAGAATAATATGCCGAATGGAGCGCCGACTTCGACTCAACTGATCGGCCGCAGCTTCCAGGGCGTTATAGAAATCCGTCCCGCCGCCATACCGCAGGCGCCCGATGCGACTCCGCAGCGTCGAGCGATTCTGTGACAGCCGCCTTAATGCGGACAGGGCATAGGCTTCCGAGTCGAAGGCAATGGCACCCGCCAAGTCAGTATTTTTGAGTTGGCCCAGGACAGCGATGGCCGCCTTCTGCGCATACTCCATCTTTTGGCCGTCGTGCAGACCGCGCACGCGGCTGTTGTAGCCCATGCTGTTTGAGCGGTCGATCAGCAAAAAGAGGGCGATCGGAATGCGCTTCTTTTTCTGCGGACGCTGCTCGTGAAAGGAAACCGGCAAGAGACGTTCTATGGCGGAGTTTTGATAGTCGAGCGTTCCAAACGTCCGCGCTCCGCCGGCCATGAGAAAGCCCCCACCAAAGTCGCGGACATAGCGCTCAATGGCGGTCATTTGCCGCTGTGTCACGTCTTTGCGACCGATATCGTCAAAGACTACGCTATTATAGTCGAGCAGCCGGGGCAGACTGGTCGGCAGACCCTCGGGACGGCGGAACTCAATATCCACTTCCTTGAGGTGCAGGGCGCGTGCCAGGTGAGTCTTGGGGTTGTCGGTAATGACCAGGGCGCGCGTTTTCCCGGCAACGGCCAAGCTTGTGCTCTGGGTGTTGTTCCCGGCGATGGTATCGGCGTCCGTCTGAACCTCGGCTCGCAGCAGATAGTTCCCACGCTGAAGGATTTGAGCGGGAATTTCCAGAACCGACAGGCCGGGTTCCAGACTCACCGCCTGACGGGTCAGGAGCCGGTCGTCGGCATAGATGTCCGCCCTGCCCGGAACCGGCTGGCCATGGCCGTTGCGGACAACGAGGCGCATATCAAAGACGCTGCCCTCACGGGTCAGCGGCGGAACCACGAATTTTTCCAGGGAGACCTCGGCCTGTTGTCCGCCGGGGGGAATGACCGGATAAATGGCGATGCCCATTTGACGGGCGGCGGCGACGGTCTGGCGGGCCATGCCCGTTGTCTCATTGCCGTCAGTCAGGAGGAGGAGACGTTTTTCCGCCCCCTCGGGATACAGGGCAAAGGAGCGTTCAAGCGCTTGCGCGATATTAGTACTGGTTGCGCGGTCAGACGACGGCAGCGACTCGGGCAGGATCGCCTGGGCTGCCGGACCGGGAGCGAGAACGAGCTGGGTATCCGCTGCAAACGAGATAATGGCGAACTCGTCTTGTGCCGAGAGCGCTTCTTTGAATTGATCCAGATAGGTCTGCATCCAGGTCCGGGCTGCGGTAACAATGCTGTCTGAGGTATCAACCGCTGCCACAACGGCTAAGCGCTGATCGGACAGAATAGTCTGATGGCTCAGACCGGCCAGCGCCAGGATAATCAGGAGGGCGGCTATTGTTCTCAGGAGCGTCGCGCCCAGGAGTACCCGCCGCTGAGAGCGGCCCCGCAACGGCAGCCACAGCAGAGGCAGCAGCAGCAGCAGCCATAGGAACTTTGGCGACAAGATCGTGTACGCCTGGCCAAAAATTTCCGCGGTCATGACACACCCTCCAGCGGAGAGCGCCACAAGGCGTAGAGCCACTCACCAAAGAGGAGCAGCGCGGCCAGCCAGTACAGACTCTGGCCAAATTCGACCGGAATTTCGCGCTGTACGGCCTCGGGTGAGGTGCGGACTCCCGAGGATACGGATGGCTGTGTCTCATCCACAGTCTGTCGGCCAATGTTGGACTCGGCTTCGTCAAAGAGATTGGCGTAGAGTTCCGCACGATAGGTATCAGTCTCAACACGGTAGATGCCCACCCGGTCGAGCGGCACGGTGTCGGCCTCAAGAACCTGAACTTCAGTCTGAGGCGTGGAGAGGCGGGCGCCGTCAAGGGGCGCGTCTGTGGGGAGAAAGAACACGTCTCCGGCGGGCAACAGGTGGGGGTCGAGTGGATTGGGCGGGCGCAGCCAGCGCAGGGCGTTGAGAAAGAGGACGAGCAGGGTCAGATTGTCCGAGTCGGTCAGATTTCCCGCACCGAGATCAAAGGCTAAACAGACAATACGGCGACCGTTCCTCTCTCCCGTCAGAGCAAGCGGGATCTCGCCGTGGCTGGTCTTTGAGGAAATAAGTACCTGAGCCCAGGAGGGGAGGGCGAGAATACGGGCCTGCTTGAACGGCAGGGCCTCAACGTAGTGCAGATTATGTAAAATTTCGTGCTCGTCGTTCCAGTCCAGAATCGTCAGATCCGCAGCCTCGGTCAGCACGGGAAAGAGCGCGTTTTCGACCGGTGGAAAGATGTAGAGACTATTGGCGGGGACGGCCTCGTCGGGAACAAACCGGTGGAACAGGACCACGTCCTGTTCGCCCACTTGAGTGGGCGAGAAGTCCTCGGGCATGGTGCTACGCAGCGTCACGCCGGGCAATGCCCGGCTGAGCTGCTGAAGTTCCTGGTGCAGGTGAGTAGCCGGAGAGACCAGGACTAACTGCGTTGAGCGGCGTTCAGCCACCCAGTTCAGGGCGTGATTATCGACGGCCAAGGCGTCCTCGGACTCAAGATATACGGCAAGCTGCCCCGGCCCGGTAAAACCGCCTAAAGAGAACGGGCGGGTGTTGTTGGCCGAGAGGCTGAACGCTTCTTGAAAGACCGTCTGGCCATTGAGTTCGACGCGCAACGTCGCAGTTTTTGCGCGATTGGCGTAATTGCGAACGAGGATATAGGCCTGGGCCTGGGAGTAGTCCTGG
>WTHD01000162.1 GCA_011523265.1 Candidatus Binatota bacterium | reverse complement strand
ATATTGCCCTGCATGTTGCGACCGCGGTCGCGCTTCTGACCTATTTCCGTCGCGACATTTACGGACTGTGTACCGGTCTCATCCGCTCCGCGCCTCCTTCGCCGAGCGTCTTCTCTGGGCGCGAAAGACAAACCGTTGTCCATATCGTTCTGGCCTTGATCCCGACCGCACTCCTGGGGCTGTGTATCGATACCCTTTTCATTTCATTTTTTATCCGGCCTGATGTCGTTGGCTGTATGCTCCTCCTGACAGGTTGCTTTCTCTGGTGGGGAAAGGGACAAGAAGCCCATACTCCGACGATACACATGCGCGCGCGCCACGCGCTGGTTATCGGTGTCCTTCAGGGCTTTGCCGTTATCCCAGGCATATCTCGTTCTGGGGCGACGATTACAGGCGGTATTCTTCTTGGCCTCAAGAGAGAACTTGCGGCGCGCTTCTCTTTGCTTATATCCATTCCGGCTATTCTTGGGGCAACCCTGCTGGAAGTTGCAAGGCTGGAGGAGCAGGCCCTCCCGCCACTCGGCCCCTACGTTACGGGTATGGTTGTCGCCGGCAGCGTCGGCTATGCGGCGATTGCTCTCATCCTCCGCCTCGTCCAACAAGAGCGGTTTCACCTGTTTGCCTGGTATTTATGGCCCCTCGGTGGTCTAGTGAGTATAGGCTACCACCTGCTGGGGTAACCGTTGTCAAGTAAAGCGGCCTCCGGTCTGCCAGAAGCGCCGCGTCTGGAGGGAGGCGGAGTTATTCTTCCGTCTTGATGATTGTGGGGGGGAGAGTATCCGTCGCCGCACCGATACGAATGATGAGCGTCCCGCCTTGGTGTTTGCGCCCGCCGACAAAAAGCATACCGCGATTCGGAATTGATAGAAGCGTGCTCATCAGCGGAGAAGGAGAGGCACCTTCCATAAGCATCACGTGAAGCGCAATCTGTTCATTCACACACTCTTTTGGAACGACCTGGAGAAACCGTCCACCGGGCAAAGAGAAGTTTACCTGCTTACCAAACTCGACTTTGCGACGCTCCTCCTGAACCAGGCGATAGGCAGAATAGCGGAAGGCCAAAAGCTGAGAACGCATCCCGGTCAGACGATTATCAAATTCTTGTGAGGCGTCGGTTGCCAGGACGGTCTCAACACGAATATGAACCATATCCCCTGCGGCAACTGAGGCGACACACAGGATAAACCCGAGGACGGCTGGCACAGAAAAGGGCAGGTGACGCATATTCATGGCAGCTCTTCCCCCAGTATCTCATCGACCCAGATGACTGTGGCATTACTCGTCGGCTCATTCCAGACAAGGACGGTTGAGGTCGCGGACAGAGATTCGATCTGCGCCTGATTATTGAGGGCTACCATCACCGGCTTCTTGGCAGCCGGGATCTGCACAGCTCCTCTCGAAGTTGGGAGTTGAGTGGAGACAGCCGCGGTGAAGAGAAAGAGTCCCACAGCCGTTGCCCACGCCGGAATATGCCACGAAGAAGGGGCGTACCGCTGCATACGCCAGAGTCGAAAACGACTCGCCCACTGACTCGTCAGAGATGAAGGTTGAGCTGCTATTCCCTGCTCAATCCGAGGCCAGAAATCCGAGAAATCAACATCAGAGACTTCCTCGTCGAGTGTCTGACTCAGTACCTCGTGCGTGCGTTCGAGCCGTTGCATCCGGTGGGTACACTCCGGACAATTAGCGATCTGAGCAGCAGCTTCGTAACGCCGAGCTTCATCAAGCTCGTTATCGTACACAAGAGAAATGAGTCGTGAGGGGTGAGAACAGCTCGCCATACGTTGCTCTATCCCGATCTTAACGAGCTTCCCACCTGACGGTGCGGGGAAAGGCGGGAGGCGGTGTCTGACAAGAGATACGAATCATAGGTCGAAAGTTCTGGTTAGAGGTCGTGCCCTAGGCGTTTTTGCAGCCTTTTTCTTGCATAGTGCAAGCGACTCATCACCGTCCCCCTGGAACACTGCAACACCTGACTGATCTCTTCGTAGGACAGCCCTTCGACTGCCCGTAGTAATATGACCGCTTTATGGGCAGGCGTCAACTCGTCAATAGCAGCCCGGATATGCTGTCCAAGTTCACGCTCGGCAACGAGATCTGAAGGGTCAAGGCCCTGCGTATCTGGAATACTCTCAATCCAATCGTCATCGTCATCTCCCCTTGACTGATGTCGCTCGAACATTGATCGTCGGCTACGCTGGCGCTGTCGGTCAATAGATAGATTTACAATGATTCGATACAACCAGGTGTAAAAACTGGACTCTTCTTTAAACTTATTGATACTCGCAAAAACCTTGGTAAACGCTTCTTGGACGACCTCGAGGGCATCTTCACGGTCGTGGAGCATTCCCAGTGCAATTGCTACCGCCTTTCGCTGATACCGCTCGACCAGTTCTTGAAACGCCTGACGGTCATCCTGCTTGCAACGCCGGACGAGTTCCCAATCGCTTACTTCCACCGTTTTCCAGCATCCTTAGGGTGAGACGTGAAAGGAGACATGACTATTCAGCACTGAGTCGCAAAAAATACAAAGGCGTACCCCGAACCATAGTATCGAGCCTGCCTCTTTCCTAACAGACCCTCGCTCGCTGGGGAGAAAGGGGTATGAATGGCGCAGGAGTTTTCCCGTCTAACAGCGGCAGAGGCAACCCTCTTGCCCTTGGCCAACTTGACAAGAGGGGAAACCCGTCTTAAAGATTCCTGCCAAAAGTGGATTTTTGTCAGCCCGTGTATTATCCATTCTCAGGCGTAACAAAACTATGATAGAAGTACAAAATCTTACTAAGCGCTACGGTGACTTGACCGCGGTGTCTGACATCTCCTTCCAGGTTGAGTCAGGTCAGATTCTCGGCTTTCTCGGACCGAACGGTTCTGGGAAAACCACGACCATGCGCATTATTACAGGCTTTATGCCGGCAACAACGGGCACCGTTAAAGTAGCAGGATTCGATATCTTTGATGAATCCTTTGAGGCCCGCAAACGGATCGGGTATCTCCCGGAATCCCCACCGCTCTATAACGATATGACGGTCACCGTGTATCTGCGTTTTGTCGCCCGCATCAAAGGCATGGCTCGTGCGGATATACCGGACGCTCTGGACCGTGTGCTGGAACGCTGTGGCCTGACCGATGTCGCGTACCGGGTCACCGGCTATCTTTCAAAAGGCTATCGGCAACGGGTAGGACTGGCCCAAGCGATTATCCATAATCCGAGCGTTCTCATTCTGGACGAGCCAACGGTCGGCCTCGACCCTCAGCAGATTATTGGTATCCGATCCTTGATTAAGGAGCTTGCCGGCGAGCATACTGTTATCCTGTCCACGCATATCCTGCCCGAAGTCGCTCAGGTGTGTGAGAAAGTCGTGATCATTAACGCCGGAAAAGTCGTGGCCGAGGATATGCTCGCCAACCTCGCCCAAGACCAGACTCTTGAAGACGTGTTTCTCAAAGCCATTGCCCAGGAAGATCCGGGAGCGGCGGAAACGGTGGAGGAGGCTGCGGAATGAGAAACGTATTGACCATCATTCGTAAAGAGCTGCGGGCATATTTTGTCTCGCCCATTGCCTACGTTGTCCTGACCGGATTTCTCTTGCTGGGCGGCTGGTTTTTCTTTAACCTGCTCTCCCGCTTTAATGTGCTGCTCAGTATTTATACCCAGCTCCAGCAGGGAGCGGCAGATCAGTTGAATCTGAACGAGTTTGTCATTGCCCCGCTGATGCATAACCTGTCTATTGTGCTGGTCATTCTCGTTCCTATGATCACGATGCGCGCCTATGCGGAAGAAAAAAAGGGCGGCACCTACGAACTCCTCCTGACCTCTCCACTCCGCACGGGCGAGATTGTGTTAGGCAAATTCCTGGCCTCGTTTCTGTTCATCTGCATCATGCTTGGCATGACCGGGGTATACCCGGCGGTGCTGATTGCGTTTGGCAACCCGGAGATTGGAGTCCTGCTAGCCGGCTATCTCGGCTTGTTGCTGCTGGCGACTTCCTTTGTCGCCGTCGGACTCCTCACCTCGTCGTTTACCGAAAACCAGATCATAGCCGCAGTGAGCGGGCTGGTGGCCACTCTGCTGCTGTATATTATCGGCTGGCCAGCCGATACCGCCGGTGAGGTGCTCGGACCCCTCTTGCGCTATTTATCTGTCACCGAACACTTTGCCGAGATGGTCAACGGTCTCATCGACACCCAAGATCTGGTGTACTTCGCCAGCCTGATCCTGCTGTCCCTATTTTTGACCCAGCGTTCGGTTGAATCGCTGCGCTGGAGGTAGTGCTATGGCGCGTCTTGGTTCGTTTTACGGAGTGGTTGGGGTCATTCTACTGCTGTTTGCCGGAGTGGCCTACTTTCTGACCCGCCATTTTTCCGCCTATGTTCTCGTTCACACTCTGACCGGCCTCGTTGCCGTGATTGGCGCACTCGTCTCGTCCAGAGGGTCGGTCAAAACCTTTCTTGGCGAGCGCTCGACCAAATACGGGGCCAGCGCCGCGGTCTATTCTCTGCTCTTTATCGGTATCCTCATCCTGGTGAATTATCTGTCCACCCGTCACCATCACCGCTTCGACTTGACTGAGGCCAAGGTCTATGGCCTGTCTCCGCAGTCAGAGAATGTGCTCCGCCAGTTGGATAAAAAACTTGAAATTGACGCCTTTGTCCAAGCCGGCTCGGACCCACAGCTGCGCGAGCTGCTCAGCAGCTATGAGTATGATTCGGACAGAATTACCTCCCGGATCATCGACCCCGACCAGCGACCGGATTTGGCCGAGCGATTCCAGGTCACCACGATTCCGACCATTGTGTTACGCTACGGAGACCAGACCAATCTGATTAACAAGACAACAGAAGAAGACCTGACTAACGGCATCATCAAAATCTCCCGTCCCGATAAGAAAACCATTTACTTTCTCGAAGGGCATGGCGAGCCCAGCAGCCAGGACCTCCAGGAGGCCGGGAGTTATGGGCAACTCAAGACCGCACTTGAAAACGAGGGCTATACCGTCAACACGCTGGTCCTTGCGCCGGATACGTCCGTACCGGAAGAGGCCAATCTGCTGATCGTTGCCGGAGCGCAGCGTTCCCTCCTCGCCCATGAGACCCAGTTGATCGACGCCTATTTGAAAAAGGCCGGAGCGGCGCTTTTCCTGCTCAATCCGCGGGCAACGCCAGAGTTGATTCCGTATCTGGCCCAGTGGGGGATTCAGGTCGGTAACGATGTCATCGTCGATGAACAACTCCAACTATTGCGCGGTCGGACGTTTACCCTCACCCCCTTGGCCCAGACCTATGGGGAACATCCGATCACGACGGACCTGAGCCGCCGCGGCTCGGCGGCGCTGACGACCTACGGAATTTCCCGCTCGGTTGAAGCGGACGCCGACGGCCGGCCGGGAATAACGCTAACCAGCTTGGTCAAGACCGGGCCGAACGCCTGGGCGGAAACCGACCTTGAGGAGGTGTTCCAAAACCAAAGCGTGCGGCTCGACGATCATGATCGCAAAGGCCCTATCTCGCTGGCCACCGCAGTCACAGTGGATCTGAAAGAAATAGATAAGGAGCTTGAGGACACGGCCCGGATGGTAGTCTTTGGCAATGCCGGTTTTGCCAACAACCAGTTTATTGGCCAGTATTTTAACCGGGACTTGTTACTGAACACTGTGAGTTGGCTCGTCGGAGAAGAAGAGCTGATTTCCATCCGCCCCCGGACGATTCGCGCCTCACGTGTTCAGCTCACTGCCGACCAAGGAACGACGGTCTTTTATCTGTCCGTCCTGATTCTGCCTGAGATATTGCTCATTGCTGGGCTCGCCACGTGGTGGCGGCGGCGGTAACCGGCCTGTCTCTCCTCTCCGCGAGTTATGAATGTACCACGAACTATTCTCATGCTGGTCGTCCTCCTCGGCTTGGGGGCGTATGTCTATTTTATTGAGCTGCCAAAAGCCAAACAGGAGGCCGAAAAACCGACGGTTTTGACATTTGAAAAAGAGGCGGTGGATACGCTGACCCTGACCTATCCCGAGCGAGAAATCCGCCTGCAACAGACTACAGCGGGTGAGTGGGGCATCACGGCTCCCATCCAGGCGAAAGCCGACGATACTGCGGTCAATAATATGTTGACCACCATAGTGGACGAAGAGGTCACCCGCAGCCTGACCCCCGAAGAGCCGGTCGATCTCGCCTTGTACGGCCTGGCCCAGCCGCCTGTTGTTCTGCACATTGCTCTGCAGGACGGCACGACACTGCCCAAAGTGTCGATTGGCAAAGATACGCCAGTAGGGTTTTCTGCCTATGTTCAGAAAGAAGGTGATCCACAACTCCATCTCACCCGCCAGGCGTTTCGCTTGGGGCTCACCAAAGAAGTCAAGGAACTGCGAGACAAAGTAGTCCTGCCGTTTGAGAGAGACAGCGTCACCCGGATAGCTATCAAGACCTCTGAGGCCAACATTGTTTTGGCCAAGGCGGATACGGGCTGGACGTTTGAAAACCGTGCTTCCTATGCGGTTGATACGGCTGCCGTCCAAACCTATCTCTCGACCCTGGAAGGTATGCGGGCGGAAGATTTCGTTGAGCAACCGCTGCTTGACCTGTCGGCTTTCGGCCTCGACCCGGCTCAACTGACCGTCTCGCTCCTCCTTGGAGAGGACACAAAACGGATACTCTCTGTTGGAGACGAGAGAAGCGTGGATGCTGGGACAACGCAACGTTACCTCAAGCGTGACGACGGAGAAACGCTTTACCTCGTACGCACCGGTCTGCTGAAAGACCTGAGTAAGTCAGTCACCGATTTTCGAGATAAGGCCGTTGTCAGTATCCCGGAAGGGAAAATCACCCAAGTCGTAGTTGCGCGCGAGGGGAGAGAGGGGTTTACTCTCTCGCGAGGGGAAGAGAACGCATGGAAGATTGATAGAGAATCTGAAGGGACGCTCAAGACGGCAACCCTCAGCCAATTTGTCACTGACCTGCGAGAACTACGCGGATTTGAAATCGCCGCGGATAACCCGGAAGACTTGAGTCTGTATGGACTCGACAAGCCTGCCCTCACCCTTGTCGCTACAGATGAGGCGGATGAAAAACTCGCGACTGTTTTGCTCGGTCAGACAGTCCAAGAGGAGACGGAAAAGCACTTTGCCATGCAGGAAGGGGGAGAGACCGTCTTTACCCTGCGGGATTATGTTTTTTCCCGGTTCGATAAGAATCCGGAAGATTTTTGGGAGAAGCCGGAGCCCGAAACGGAGAGCGCAGAGGCAACGCCCGCTTCAGAGCACCGGGAAGAGGCGGACGTTCAAGAAGAATTGCTGGAATGAGCAATCTTCCAACTCGTAGCAGACCACTAGTTTTCAATTACGACTTCAACCCGGCGATTTTTGGCTCGACCGGCTGAGTTATCCGAGCCATCGGGGTTGGTATTGGGCGCAACCGGATACCGTTCGCCGTAGCCCGTTGTTGTCACCCGGGCCTGGTCGACCCCCGATGTCGTCAGGGCACCGGCGACACTGGCCGCCCGTCTTTCAGACAAGAGTTGGTTTGCTTCTTCACTGCCAATCGCGTCGGTATGACCTTCAATCGATACCCGTCGTCCCTGAGCCTGATCATTCAGTACATCAGCAATGCCCTGGACTCGACCCTGCGCATCAC
>WTHD01000351.1 GCA_011523265.1 Candidatus Binatota bacterium | reverse complement strand
CTCGAGCAGGTGGGAAACCAGGTCTTAGTGATCCGGTGGTTCCGCATGGAAGGGCCATCGCTCAACGGATAAAAGGTACGCCGGGGATAACAGGCTGATGATGCCCAAGAGTCCATATCGACGGCATCGTTTGGCACCTCGATGTCGGCTCATCACATCCTGGGGCTGGAGCAGGTCCCAAGGGTTCGGCTGTTCGCCGATTAAAGTGGCACGCGAGCTGGGTTCAGAACGTCGTGAGACAGTTCGGTCCCTATCCGCCGTGGGCGTAGGATTCTTGAGGGGTGCTGACCCTAGTACGAGAGGACCGGGTTGGACGCACCGCTAGTGTACCGGTTGTTCCGCCAGGAGCACTGCCGGGTAGCTATGTGCGGCAGGGATAACCGCTGAAAGCATATAAGCGGGAAGCCCCCCCCAAGACGAGGAATCCCAGGTGGTAACACCTCTGAAGGCTCCTTGTAGACTACGAGGTTGATAGGTCGGCGGTGGACGCACAGCAATGTGTGAAGCTTACCGATACTAATTGGCCGTGCGGCTTCTCCACTCGATTCGCCGCGTAGAGTTGCCACTTGCATATATCTGCTCTTTTCTTCTCGGACCTATACAAAAGCCACGCCCTCTCCTGAAGGCGTGGCTTTTGTATGGTCGTGCTTAGGTCTGCATCCGTGTCGCAGGACTAGTGTTTCGATTCTATCTTCTTGCCGTATGTCACCTCTCCCTTATCGACACGCAGTGAAAACCCACAAACCGGGTTGGTACAAACCCATGCTTTAAAGAGAACAGAAGCCCCTTCTTGTCCATAGTCCGATAAGGGGATTAAGTCCCCTTCCTCGCACTTCTGGCATTTTGGAAAACTAGGAAAATCCATCTCCCGCTCCTTTCAAGTCGAAAACCTTCATCCTCCCCCACCCATTCTCCCAGTGTTGAGCCGTTTCAGGTCAGAGGCTCGGAAAATGTTCGGACACTACGCTGTCTGTTCGCTTCTTGCCCCGTCTATCGTGCTATTGAACACTCCACTCCGGTACCCTTCCAGGTCCAAAAGGGTGGAAGAAAAGCCAATGCCTTTCAGCTGATTCCTGATCTGTCGGAGGACGGCCGAGGAGGAAATTTTTGGAAACTCGTTCGGATGGACCTCAACCCGGGCGCTGTGGCCATGGTGGCGGACCCGAAACTCTTCGAGCCCTAGGGAACGCAGGAATGCCTCTCCCTGAGCAATCTGCGACAGCATGCGGGCTGTAATCGGGGTGCCATACGGCACCCGGGATGATAAACATGGAGAGGCTGGTTTTTTCCAGGTTGGCAGTCCCAAGAGTTTGCTGCCCTGACGAATGGCCTCCTTATCGAACGCGGCCTCGACCAGAGGGTGTCGAACTCCATACTCCGTCGCGGCCTGGAGGCCCGGCCTATAGTCTGTCAGATCGTCCGTATTCACCCCGTCTGCAATCGAAGGAAGGGACAGCCGCTCTGCGTAGGACCGGCAGATTTCATACAGGGAATGTTTGCAGAAATAACAGCGGTTGCTCGGGTTTGCCGCGTATGCAGGGATAGCCAACTCGTCATGGGGAATTGTGAGGAGACGTACCTGAAGAGCCGTCACCAGGGCTGTGGCTTGACGGACATCCTCAGGAGGGGTCGAGGACGATACCGTCATGAGTGCTGTGACCTCATCTCCCAAAACGTCTGCGGCAATCGCCAACAGAAAACTCGAGTCAACTCCTCCAGAAAAGGCGATGAGCGTTGGTCCCATCTCGTGCAGGAGACGCTTCAGATCGTCCAGTTTGCGTTCGAGGCAATGTATCATCACACTTCTTGGGATGAGTTTGTCAGAAGCACAAAGATCACGAATTCAAGGACTCATCCTACCGACGCTCACTCGGAAAGTCAATGAAAATGTCTGGCTCCAGCCTCGTCTTATTTCCCGGCAGTCTTGGAGATTTTCTTTGTTTTCTTCCCGCCTTACACAGCCTCTTGTCTCGGGGCAGGGGTGGCCATCTCGCCCTTGCCGTTCGTGGCTCGGCATTTGAATTGGCCCAGTCCTTGGTCGGCCCAGGCGCGGTCTATCTGCTTGACCGAGGGGTGTTCGCCGGTCTGTTTTCCCCGGCTTTCGAAGACCGTCAGCAGGAGCGTCGTTTTTTTTCTTCTTTTTGTTCGGTTTTCTCCTGGTTCGGCCATAGCCACAGGCAGGTTCAAGCGAATCTGAAAAGGTATAGCCAGGACGTACACTCTTTTCCGTTCTTTGCCGGTCAGACGCCGAGTCAAGGGCATGCCAGCCGGTATTATCTGGAGTGTGTTGGCATACCCGAAGTTCGTTGTCCCTCGCTCCCCCTTGGCTCACGAGAGAGGCAGGCGGCAGAGGCGTATTGGCAGGCTCTGGGTTGGTCGTCTCGCACCCAGGTGCTTCTTATCCATCCGGGGAGCGGTGGAAAAAGAAAACGCTGGGACTCGGCCGGCTTTTCAGCTGTTGCACAGTGGTGGAAGCACAGCCACCCCAGGCAAATCCGTGAAGTCATTGTCCTGCTTGGGCCAGCTGAAAAAGCTGAGCGGCAGCGCTGGCAGACCGTTGGCCGGGTCGTCCATGAATATCCGGTCTGGTCTGTCGCTGCGCTGCTCGGGCGTGTCAACTTGTATCTTGGCAATGATTCGGGTGTGAGCCATCTGGCTGGCAGTGTTGGCGCACGGGGGAGTGTTGTTTTTGGACCGACCCGCCCCGAACAATGGAAACCTCTTGGCGGGCAGCTGTCTGTCATTCGGAATGGACCGTATCGACAGCGCTGTCCCGAGGTTGAAGGCATTTCGCTCTCGGAAGTACCCGTGGAGCGAGTCATTGCGGCTCTGCGGGCCGCTGCATAGCGTGCTCTTGGTCTTTGTCTGCTTGTCAAAAAATGGAGGAAGGCGCACAATATGGATATTGCGTCGAGTGTATTGAGGAAGGGCTGAGCCATGGCAGAAGAACAAGACGATGGACGTGGCTTTCGTGTGCAGGACCGACGGAGATTTTCGCCCGAAACCGGAGAACCTCGCGTGTCTGAGACCGACGACACAGAATCCCGGCAGGGCACCATAGAGGATCGCCAGGGTGGTCAGGAGCCAGACCCTCCCCAGAATCAAGCCCAACAGTCCGAGAATCCACGTCCAGAGTTGTCTTTCTCAAGCTTTATTCTGGGTTTGAGTACCCAGGCGCTCATGTATATGGGTGAGATTAGCAGCCCCGGGCAAACCGCGACGACCAATCTGGCTGCTGCGCAGGAAATGATTGATATCATCACCATGTTGCAACACAAAACTACGGGCAATCTTGATCGTGGCGAAAGAGAGATGCTGGATACGGTCCTGTTCGATCTGCGCATGCGCTATGTTGAGTTGGCAAATACACGCTCCAGGTAGACAGGGTAGGTAGTGCGCTCTGAGACAAAACCGGGAGTGCGGAGCGAACGGAGCGAGGACCCAAAGAAGACGTTTATGAAACGGGCCGTGTGGAGCATTGTTCTCATCGGCTTCCTGGTCCTGCTCGGCTGGGCGGGCGTGTCGGGATGGCGGTTTTATCGCCAACTCGAGCAGGAAGTGGTGGCGCGGTTTGATGGGCACAGCTGGCAAGTCGCGTCCAAGATCTACGCCGAGCCGCTCCTGCTGTATCCCGGCCAGAAAATCCTTGCCCGCACCCTCATTGAGCACCTCACTCGGCTCGGCTACCACGCCGCTCCCGGGGCGGTTCGTGTGCGTGGAGAATATGCCTACGACGCCGAGCAGGGGCATGTCCAGTTCTTTCTGCGCGAGTTCCCTGCGGTTTCCCAGCGAGGCACGGCACGACGCATTCGTATCGTGCTGGGGGAAGGCACGATTGAGCGCATCGTCGATCTTGAGGCTGACGAAGCCCAGCTCAACGCGATTGATCTCGATCCTGAGGTGATCACAAAATTGTACGGCAAAGTGTGGGAAGAACGCCGTATCGTTAAACTGTATGACCTGCCTTCTCTGTTGGTTAAAGCCCTGCTGGCCGCCGAGGATCATCGCTTCTTTGAACACCACGGCATTGACCTGTGGCGCATCGTCGGGGCTTCTCTCGCCAACTGGCGGGAGGGCGACTTGGTTCAGGGGGGCAGTACGCTGACCCAACAACTCATCAAAAATTTCTTTCTCTCTCCGGAACGGACCCTGGGACGCAAACTGCTTGAGATTTGCATGGCCCTGATTGTCGAGCACCACTACTCCAAATTGGAAATTCTCGAGAATTATCTTAACGAGATCTATCTTGGACAGCGCGGCCCCAGGGGGATTTTCGGCGTCTGGGAGGCGGCTCGGGTCTATTTTGGCAAGGAGCCGCGCGATCTGACCCTGAGCGAAATGGCCCTCTTGGCAGGCATCATAAAAGCGCCGAACCGATACAATCCAAGCCCCCACCTCGACCGTGCGCTCCAACGGCGCAACTATGTCCTGCGTCGCATGCGCGAACTGTATCCGTCCGAAATTCCCGAGGAAGACTATCAGGCGGCCCGAAGCGCCGAGATCGTCCTGCGCCAGGCGACTCCTGGCCGCAATAACCGGGCGCCCTATTTTGTTGACGCGGTCCGTAAGGAGCTTGAGGACGAGTATCCCAGTGAAGTGCTGACAACGGCAGGACTGCACATCTTCACTTCCTTGGACATGCGTTTGCAACACATCGCCCAGGAGGCCGTACGCAACGGTCTTGCCAAGCTTGAGGAACACTATGCTCACCTGCGGCGAAAAAATCCCCAGGAACGCCTGCAAGCCTGTCTGATTGCGCTGCAACCTCAGACGGGGCGGATCCGGGCCATGGTTGGCGGACGGGATTATGGCCTGTCTCAATTCAACCGCGTCACACAAGCCCTGCGCCAGCCCGGCTCTATTTTCAAGCCGGTGGTCTATCTCGCCGCGCTGACCAGCAAGGGCGAACAACGCTACTATCCGGATACGCTGATTGAGGATGCGCCTTTTTTATGGGAATTCGGCAATCAGGAGTGGAGCCCCAAAAACTATACCAGGCGCTACCGTGGACAGGTGAGCCTGCGGAGTGCGCTGGCCCTGTCACTGAACGCGGCCACGGCTCGTTTAGCCAGGGGAATTGGGCTCGACCCGATCCGAGAGACGGCCTGGACGATTGGATTCCGCAGCCCACTGCCCTTATACCCGTCGCTTTCCCTGGGAGCGGCAGAGGTGAGCCCTTTTGAAGTGGCGGTCGCGTTTGGGACGCTGGCCAATAATGGGATTCGGGCAGCGCCGCGCGCCATTACCGGTATCGTCAACCGTGACAGCGAGATCGTGGCCCATGAGAGTTTGGCCTTGACCCCAGCGATTTCTCCCCAGGATGCCTATACGATTACCAGCATGATGGAAACCGTTCTGGATTGGGGAACCGCTTGGCGGACAAGGCAACTCGGCTTTACCCGTCCCGCAGCGGGAAAAACGGGCACGACAAACGACTTTGGCGATGCGTGGTTTATGGGCTACACGCCCGATCTGTTGGCCGTTGTCTGGGTTGGCTTCGACCGCCGCCAGGCGCTGGGGTTGGCCGGTGGACAAGCGGCGCTTCCGATCTGGACAGAGTTTATGAAGCGGGCTCTTGAAGGCCAGCCGAACCTCCCCTTTGTCCGGCCGGCCCAAGATCCGCTCGAATCCGTCGGTCGTTTTGTCCCAGCTTCCGCCGCCACACCGCTCCAGCCAGGTCTGAATTTTTCGGTCCAGTCGCAGGAGCGTAACATTCAGGCTCCCATACCGACCCCGGCTGGGCTGTCTGCGTCAAACCGGGTCGATGACCCCTAGTCTGTCCCGTGGGTGTTGTGAAAGCGTGGACCAAACAGATCTCCTTGCGGCGTTCCCATCCTCGCCGGCCGATGGTGTGGGCGCTGCTGTCCCTGGTGTGGTGCTATGGCGTCGAGTGTCACGCTCAGGCAGAGCCGGACGGCTTTCCGGACAGCACGATTCGTGGAGCGCTCCGCGAGGAAGATCTTCCGGCCGACCTGCCTCTCCAGCATCCTCTGGCGGAGCCGACCTATCTGCCCGCCGAGGATCCTCTGCCGAGGCGTGATTTGGGCGCTCCCTCTTTGCCTGAGCCCACGTTCCCTCAGCTGCCTCTGCCGGCTGAGAACGGACCCGACCTGGCCGAGACACGGCGCACTCCAGACGGGAACGGCGAGCCCACAGGGCTGTTACCGAGTGATCGTGTCGCCCTCCGTTTTGTGAAGGAAGGGCGGGATATCTTAGCCACGGGAGAGTTTGAGCGGGCGCAGATCGTGTTCGAGCGGGCGGTCGAACTTGCCCCGTTCCAGCCGTATAGCTACTATTTCCTCGGTCGGATCTCTTTCGCCCAGCGGAAGCTCCAACAAGCCCTGGCGTTTCTGCAAAAAGCCGAGTTGCTGCTGCCTCGAACACAGACCGAATGGCTGGGAGAAACCATCTGTTTACGGGGCCAAGTGGCTGAAGATCTCGGAGATATCGGGGAAGCCCGCTCCGCCTATCAACGCTGCCTCCACTTTACTCCGGACAGTCTCCAGGCACTGACGGCCTTGGCGCGTTTGTCTTAGGAAGCTGCGTCCGTTTCACCCCCCAAGCGCTCCCAAACGCATGTTTTCCAAACACAAGCTGACGGTGCTGGGAATAGAGACGTCCTGCGATGACACGGCCGCCGCCGTCGTACGGGACCGACAGATCCTGGCCAGCCTGGTGTCCTCCCAGGACGCCGTTCACAGCCCGTATGGGGGCATCGTGCCGGAACTCGCCTCGCGTCACCATGCGGGGAATATTGTCCCGATTGTAGACTCCGCCCTGCGACAGGCCGATGTAGGTGTGGAGGCCCTCGACGGTATTGCCGTCACCTGTGGGCCGGGCCTGATCGGCTCTCTCCTGGTCGGGCTGTCGTTTGCCAAAGCCGTAGCCTTCGCCCACGCCATCCCGCTTGTGGGGATCAACCACCTGGAGGGACATCTCCTCGCCGTCCTGCTTGAGCAGGACATGGCTTTCCCCTTTGTCTGTCTGCTGGTCTCCGGCGGTCATACCTGTCTCTATCATGCGCGTGCCCCCGGGGCCTACGAGCGGCTCGGCGCGACCCGCGATGACGCCGCGGGTGAGGCGTTCGATAAAGCCGCGAAGATGATGGGCTTCGGTTATCCCGGAGGACGCATTATTGATCGGCTGGCCCGGCAGGGCGAGCCTGCGGCTGTTGCCTTTCCGCGCGCCCGCTTAAAAACGGGCAGGTACGATTTGAGTTTCAGTGGCCTGAAGACGGCCCTGCGCCAGTTTCTCCAGACTTCCCAAGGACAGACTTTAGCCGCTGCCGATATTGCGGCCAGCTACCAGGAAGCCGTGGTCGATATGCTGCTGGAGCCGACCCTGCGCGCCACCCGAGACCTGGATCTCAAGCGGATCGTCGTCTCGGGCGGGGTGGCGGCCAACTCTCGCCTGCGGACACGGATGGGAGAAGAAGGCCGGCGGCATGGCCTCCAGGTTGCGGTCCCGTCGCTGCCGCTGTGTACGGATAATGCCGCGATGATTGCCTTTGCCGGAGCGCGGCGTCTGGCCGAGGGACAGCGCGCCGCCCTCGATTTGAACGCCGCTGCCAGCCTGCGTCTGTAGGCCGCGTGTCGCCCGACCGCCTCTCTCCACCCATGCCGAACCTGCTCCAGCA
>WTHD01000342.1:15340-30665 GCA_011523265.1 Candidatus Binatota bacterium | reverse complement strand
CTTCAAGATAGGGACCCACGATCTGGATACCAATCGGCAATCCAGTATCGAGTTGGCCCACCGGAATCACCGTGGCCGGCAGCAGACAGGCCCCGGCCGGCGCCATCCACGTCACCAAATCCCAATATGGCCGTTGCTGCCCGCCAACGAGAGCCGTCCGTCCGGCTTGGGGCTCGGAGTGGTCGTGCTTGATCGCCGGACACGGCATGACCGGCAGCAGCATCACGTCCCAGTCCTGGAAGAACTCTTCCCAGCGCTTGCGCATCTGCATCCGGCGTTCGTTATAGCTCAGCCATTCGCGATGCCGCATGGCAAACAGCCGCCGGGTCTGGTCCGTTGAGGTGTTGCCGCTCGACTGCGCGTACTCTTCGATTTTGTCTCGTGAGACACCGCCGGACAGTGCGGACTGTAACAGAGCCATAAAGGTCGCCGCGATTTTTTCCAGGCTGAATTCGGGCCGCGCGTCCGCACTCACCGTCGCCCCGGCGTCTGCTAGTGCGCTGGCGGCGTTTTCCAGCAGGGTTCGCGCTTCCGGCTCGACCGGACAGCGGGGATCGTCCAGCCAGGTCGCAATACGGTAGTCCTTGAGTGCCTGTCTGCGCGGAGCCGGCAGCTCCAAACGCCACGCCGGTTGCTCCCAGCGATTGGGGCCGGCCATGATATCGAGCCCCAGTTCCAGGTCTTCGACATTCCGGGCCATGGGCCCGGCAACCGCCAAGTCGGCCAGCGTCAGGGTTCCCGGTGGACCCGGAATCTGCCCGTGAGCGGGTACAATGCCGTAGCTCGGCTTGTGGCCGGTGACACCCGACATATGGGACGGCAAGCGAATCGAGCCGCCGATATCGCTGCCCAACTCCAACGGCGTGAAGCCACAGGCCAAAGCGGCTCCCGAGCCGCCGGACGAGCCACCCGGCGTACGCGTGGTATCGTGCGGATTATTGGTCGTGCCAAAAATCTCATTATAGCTCTGTAAGTCACCGGCGTAGATCGGCAGGTTGGTCTTGCCATAGATAATGGCTCCGGCTTCACGCAGTCGGGCAACCGGCCAGGCGTCTTCCTCCGGAATGAAATCCTTGAGTTCCGGTGCGCCCGACGTCGTCCGCATGCCTTTGGTTTGATACGAATCCTTGATCGTCATCGGCACGCCGTGTAGCGGTCCTCGGGAGGTGCCTCGGGCCAAATCCGCATCCGCGGCATCGGCCTCTGCCCGCGCCCGTTCCGCATCGATCGTCACGACGCTATTGATGGTCTTATCGAGCGCTTCGACCCGGGTAAGAAAATAGTCAACGGCTTCGCGGCTTGAAACCTCCTTCCTTTGGATCATGGCGGCGACTTCTGCGGTCGTCGCATAGGCAAGCTGAGACAGATCAGACATGGCTCCCTCCTTCTTCAGGCTGCCGTTAGCATTTGACTTGTGCCAGGCAGCAGCATCTTGCCACGCGCCCGGCGGGGACACAAGCTTACAGAGCTGATACACCTGATACAGGTCGGGCGAACGGAGCCCAACCCCTCATAGCTCACACAGGAGGTAATATGACCGCGACACAAGAGGCCCTCATCGACACCCTCTACCAGGCCCGCCGAAACGGGACCCGACCAGCCCCCATTGACCCCATCCCTTCGGACCTGGACGAAGCGCTCGCCGTCCAACTCCGCGTTCTGCGGCGCTTTGAGGCCACAGGAGAACGTCTCGGCGGTTGGAAGGTCGGACTGACGTCGGGAAAAGCTCGCGACCGTATGGGAAAAGACGTGCGGCCATTTGGCTATGTCCTTCAGAATCGGGTCTTTTCGTCCGGCGTGACCCTTCCCGTTGCTTCGATTATGAACTGTCATATTGAACCCGAACTCTGCCTGATAGTCGGCTCGGCCTTGCGTGGTCAGGACGTTGATCACGAGCAGGCCAAAGCCGCAGTTCGGGCCATTGCCCCGGCATTTGAGATCAACGAGGTTCGCGTCCAGCCGGATCAGGGCTCCCTGTCCTTGGTGGCCGACGGCTTGGCCCAGTGGGGGATTGTCGTTGGACCGGAAGCACCGGTCCGAGACGGGCTGGTCAATACCACGGTAATATTTTCGCATAACGGCCAGGCGGTCGAGACCAAGACGCCGGGCGCAACAATGGATGATCCCTATCTCTCGCTGTCACGCTTGTGCCGCCGCCTGCATCCATTCGGTTTGGGCCTGGAGCCGGGCCAACCCGTCATTACCGGCTCATTTTGTCATTACGCTGTCACGCAGCCGGGGAGCTATAGTGCGGCTTTTTCCGGGGTCGGAACCGTGTCGGTTCGGTTTCGCTAAGCACGCCGCCTGCGGACGCCTAGTCTCACCAGCGTAAATTCTATAGGCTGCGCAGGACGGCACTCGCCAGGGCGAGAATCCATACATCTGAGAAAGAGAGAAGAAGATGAGTGAACACACCAACCCGAGGGTATTTTTTGATATCACGATCGGCGATGATGCGGCCGGACGGATCGTTTTTGAACTCAGAGCCGATGTCGTTCCCGAAACCGCAGAAAATTTTCGGGCGCTGTGTACCGGCGAGAAAGGGGCCGGGCAATCCGGCAAGCCACTGCACTACAAGGGCTCGACGTTTCACCGCATCATTCCCGACTTCATGTGTCAGGGCGGAGACTTTACCAATGGCAACGGCACCGGGGGAGAGTCCATCTACGGTTCCCGGTTTGCCGACGAGAACTTTCAACTCAAGCATACCGACGCCGGTTTACTGAGCATGGCCAATGCCGGTCCCGGTACGAACGGCTCCCAATTCTTTATTACCACCACCCAGACACCGTGGCTGGACGGCAAGCACGTGGTGTTTGGCAGTGTGGTCGAAGGTATGGACGTGGTCCGTGCCATGGAGGCCCAGGGCAGTCAGAGCGGACAACCCAAGCAGCGTATTGTGATTACCGATTGTGGTCAGCTCGACTAGGGTGCCGTTCGAGCGAGGCCGGATAGCACCGGCGTATGACGAAAAGGGGAAGGGGGTACGGATAACATGCCGACCGTCTCTGCCAATCAGTGCCAGATGTATTACGAGGTCGATGACTTCACCGATCCCTGGATAACGGACAAGGAGACGGTGTGGCTCCAACACGGGGTCGGACGGAGTACCAGGTTTTGGTATCACTGGGTTCCGCCGTTGGCGCGCCACTATCAAGTGATCCGCCGCGATATGCGTGGGCACGGCCAGTCTGCTGATCCCGGCCCGGATCATCGCTGGTCATTGGACGAGTTGGTCACGGATATGCACGACTTCATGGACGCGCTTGGTCTCCAGCAAGCGCACTATGTGGGCGAATCCATCGGCGGTATCCTCGGTGTGCTCTTTGCTACGCGCTGGCCGGAGCGACTCAAGAGCCTGACGATTTGCAATTCACCGACGACAATTCGCCCGGCAGGCACACGCGCCTTGTCTGGTGAGCAAGGCAACCTGCACAAGCTCCTGGCCTCCGAAGGGTCTGTCGGCTGGGGCCGTTTGATGATTGAGCGTAAGATCATCAGCGGACACAGCCCGGAGCACATTGAATGGGTGCTCAAGGAGTGGGCGAAAACACCGGCCCATGTTCTACAAGGGATTACCAAGACGCTGGACGGTGCGGATACGGCGCCGCTCCTGCCTCAGGTCAGCGTCCCGACGCTGGTGCTGGCTCCTGCCAACAGCCCGATCACACCCTTGACCGACCAGCTCTCCATGCGTACGGGGATTCCCAACGCGCGAATTGCCATTGTCGAGGGTCCTGGGCACGAAATCTATGTGGATAGACCCGAGGAGTGCCTGAGCGCCTTACAGAACTTCCTGGAGTCGCTCTAGCCGTGAGGCTTTGAGCCGCTGCGCCCTGGAGGTCAGAAGGCAGGGCGGAAGGGGAGAGCGACCTTCCGCCCTCAGCGGTGCGGCTAACCGCCCATGCCGCCCATCAACACCGCGACACACAGTACGACGCCGCCGATATACGTGCCGAGAGCACCAACGACACGGAGAGGATGAGGTTGCGCGAGCGTCGAACAGGCGATCATGCCGATGGCGTGCAGATAGCGACAGGCGGTCACCAGTATCATCGTCCACATGACCCAGGCCGGGACGGCCTCTGCGCCCATCGCCGCGATGAGCATGAGCAGGGCCAACATGGGCGCGTACTCGGCCGCGTTGCCGTGTGCACGTACCATTTTATATAAGCGGTCGGTGGGGTCCGCATTGACGCCACTGGTGGTTTCCGTTTTCCCGCGTGTCATAGAAACCATAAAGCCGAGTACAAAGACCAACAAACCCAGTAAACCGGAACATAGGACTGCCGTTTCCATATGCGCCTCCTTCGTGTTGAACACTTTTCTAGGAAGTATGCTGCTCTCCGCGACCTCTTACTTGGGGCCTCCTGCATCGTGCGTCCGAAAGGTCATTCGAGTCAAGGCTTGGGGGGAAATAGGCATGTCAGCTCATGGAGCACCCTATTGAAAACTGTCTCGCAGTGGTCCCTCTTGCCCGCCAGGGGCTACTCCGCTGCCAGCTTGTCGGTTTGACTGCCGCGCAGAAAGCTGAGAGCCCGGGCCGGTACGCTTTTGTCATGCCGGACGTGATCTGGCATCCAGAGGCTGGAAGGCTGGGGACCTGTTGCCTTTCACTCCGCGCTATTTAAGGTATTTCGTCTTGTTGTACACAGACCGCTATGACCACGCTTCGGCTATTGGCCACTCCGTTGATGGGATAGTTTTCACCCGAATTGTTGATTTCTATATCCTTTTCACAATTTTGGTTTGGTTTGGAGCTGTTAAGAATAGAACAAAGTTTTTGCTTGACAGCATTCGCACATCTTTCTGAAAGGTCATGGTTTGCTGTTTTATGCCCATCCGAACTCGCAAAACCGAAGACCTTCCATTTTTCGATTTGGGTGTTCTTTACTTCTCGAATAAAGCCCTTCATCGCTGTATCGTTGACGGAAAAATCGTCGAATTCCTCACTGTCCCGGTTAAACCAGATAAAGCCAGATGTCTGGGATTTCTCGCCCCTACCACAAGCCATCTCTTTGGTGATACGTTCTTGTAGCAGGCCCTCAGTGACGACGCCCTCGTGTTTGTGGTCTGCCGTGGCGTAGTCCTCGTGGTTATGTACTGTATTAGAGTAGCCCTCATGTTCGTGGCTCGCCATTAAGTGCTTATGTTCCTCTCGCAGGGCGATGGGCTCCTGTTCAATAGACTCGCAGCCTTTGCCACCGTTCTTTTCATTTGTCTCGCTTATACAAACAATTTGAGATACCGGTACAGCTAGGACGGTGAGAGCGTTATTTATATTGGTATCCTCTGAGGAGGCAGTGCCATTTCTATTGGTATTCTCCGAGGGGGAAGTACCGTCCGTAGTGGGTCTCTTGAAAAAAGTGTATGTGCTGTTTGAACCGAGGCGAACGAGGTTGTCAGTCTGTTGAAGCGGTAGCGTAGTGGCTATGGATACGCGGGCTGAATTTTGAGAAACGTACTTGGAATGGAAGTGGCCTACTAAAATCGCGCTCGTCAATGAAAAGACAATCAACATCACAGCAAGATAAGTTTTCACTGGAATCCATTCAACGAAGCGTGGAAATCTTCCCGCCGTCCACTCGGCATACCCAGGAATAGGAAGGCGAGCAAATAGCGATATAAGCCAATAAGGAGAAAAGAAAAGGAGAGAACCAATATACAGATGAGGGGGATGGCAACTAATTTTGAACCGGAGAGAAAAAAGTCTGAAGTCGTCGCGTAGTCGAAGATATAGAGCCCATATTCACCATAATAAAATACGAATTCATACGTAGCGCCCAATACTACAGCATAGACGTAACCCAAACCCGCAGTTATCTTTCCGTAGGAGATCAGGAGAGTGTAGAGATTCAGAATTCCTATCTTGAGACGCTTCCATGGGAGCACAACCGCCTTTTTGTTGAGCGTTAGTGCCACTTCGAACACAGCTCGATTTGCCTTTTTGAGTTCCTCCACTTCCGCAAGGTAATTTCCTTGTGCGTTAATAATTTCTTGCCGTGTCTCTGCAAGGGTGTGTTCTGCGTCGGTAAGTTTATCACGATTCCTGTTTACCTGCTCCTCCGCCCTTTCAAGTGCTTCCGCAATCTGGCGATTTAAGGCTTGAAGCTCTCCGTCGGTTTTGACCTCTTCACCCTCGGTTGGAGCTTTCCTCTCTTGTAATTCCAATAGAGAGCTCCCTCTCTGGTTCAGTATACTTTCTGAAGAATGTAAAATATTTTTTGCTTTATTAAATTCTTCTTCTACGCGCCTCAGTTTTTCAATCGCCTTTTTACAAAGCTCCAAAGTCTTACTTTTTTCTTTTTCATCCTTTCTGCGTTTGTAATCCTTTTCAGCAGCATCCAGTTCTCTCTTTGTCTGTTCATAAGAATCTTCGGCAGCCTTCAAGTCCTGCCCCACAGCTTTCAGTAACCGACCGGCCCATGAGTCGTCAGAAGCCGGCTCAGAGTGTTGTACATTTTCTTCTGAATTTTGTTCAGCCATGTTTTCAACTCCTTACTCGGAGATGAGGCCAATTTTGCGCAACATAGCCGATCTCGCCTCCTTACTCTAGTGATCGACACAAATGGGGGCAAACTTAATTAATCTCTGCCTTTGTAGAGAAAGTAACCACAATATTTAGGAATATAAATGCGAGTTTTTTTGCCAGGGAAAAATTGGCGTACTTCTAGCTTTTCTACAACAAGTGCCCCCCCCGGCCCTTCCACTCTTTTATAATGCTTAAGTTTGAGTTTTGAAGGGGTTTTTTCTATCACCACGCTATAAACTGGCCCTTGGTTACTTTCTTCACGGATAACTTCCTGATCGTTGAAAAATAGAGCATCTAAGTTGGCCGATGCATTTACCTCTTCGAGGCCAAATAAGCTACTTGGGTCGGTTTGATGAATCTTTAATTTATGGTCTTTCCCTCCTGAGGGAGCTATACAACCCCCATTTAATTTAATTTCGTTTTTCCCCTCCTCCTGCAAAACCTCTTCTATGGGCAACCCTTGCATACCATTGAAGTTGCGTCCCATCGCTTCGTAGAGTTGGATATATTTCAATTTTTCTTTGAGTAACGCTTCCCTCGGGTTGATAAATTCATAATTGGGGTTATTTAATAGCTCTCCCTCTTGGCGTTTAATGTCTGGGCTGCAATAGGGGGAGCAATGCAAGGGTTGCAGCGGGCCTCCTGTCTCCGCCTCCCCTGTTCTTTCCGGCGCTGCTGTAGTCGGCTCGGCGTGGGCAAGACAGCCGAAAAGAACAGCGAGAACGAGGACTTTGAACAGAGGTCTCATGGTGTTTTATCCTTCTTCCTCTTTTACGGGGTCGGTCATTGTCAGACATGCCTGGGAATGCCACCAATACGGTTCCATTATCTTAGATAAACACGGCGGGCGAGACATGAAATCGCTTGGCAAGGGCGCGTATGTGTCGGACGCTCAGCTCTCGCTTGCCACTCAGGACCTCTGCCACAATCCCCTGAGAGCCGATTTCAGGAAAACTCGCCTGCGTTAGCCCATGCTCCTCCATGAAGAAACCAAGCATCTCCCGTCCACTACAATCAGGGATGGCGTGATGCCGCTCTTCATACGCATGGATGAGGGTGCCCAGGGTATCCAGAAGTTCATATAGCGGATGGGTCGCGTCCGTACCGATTTCGTCAATGAGGTCGTTGAGATGTTCAACAGCTTGCTCGTATTGCTCCTCATTCCGTATGGTCAGGAGCGGACGAAGGGCTAGCCAATGCTGTTGGAGATTTTTTTCAAGCGTGGTCATTGCTTCCACCTTTCCCGATCATATTCACTGTGCGTCAAGACATGGCGAATATAGACCTTACTCCGGTTGAAATGAACCGAGGCTATCAAGCGATATTTGTTCCCTCCGATGTTGAATACGATTAGGTCGTCAACATAGTCCGCGGCGGGAAAGGTCGCTTGGAGTTCGGAAAAATTCTGAAAATCCGTTGTCCTCATAATTTTGAACCACCGGACCAGCCCAGTCTTGCTGTCAGGGTGCTCTCCCCAGAAATCTTTCAATGCTTTACGGCTGATGACGTGCACGACTGCACAATATCTTATAGCAAGCTATCCCTCAACTAAGCAGGCATACAGATTACGTATTCTCTTCTATCTCCCTTTGGCGTAGGGTATGGTTGTATGACGACGTACTGAGGAGGACAGTATGATCAGCGTATCACAACTCGGGTATTTGGGACTGAGCGTCAGTGACATGGCCGCCTGGGAACAATTCGCCACCTCGGTGCTCGGGCTGGCCGTGAGCGAATACGCCGATGACGGCTCGCTCTATCTGCGTATGGATGAGTACCACCATCGCTTTCTGGTGCATCCGACGGGCAAGGATGACCTCGCCTATATTGGCTGGGAAGTTGCCGATGAACATGCTTTACATGCCGTGGCGGACCAGCTTGGGGTAGCCGGGGTTGAAGTCACCCCAGGCACACCTGAAGAGCGGGCGGTCCGTCGGGTGGCCGGGCTGATTCGCTTCCAGGACCCGAGCGGTATCCCGTCAGAGATCTTCTATGGCCCATTGGTCCATTTTGATAAACCGTTTCAGTCCCCGCGGCCGGTCTCGGGCTTTAAGACCGGAGAGCAGGGCTTGGGGCATTTTGTGATCCTGGTGAATGACGCCGAGCAGAGCATCAACTTTTATCGGGATGTCCTGGGGATGCGGATCAGCGACTATGTCCATATCACACCCGCTCCGGGCACAACTTTTCAGGCCACCTTTTTCCACTGCAATCCGCGCCATCATTCGCTCGCCTTTGTCGAAGCCCCCGACCCGCCCAAGCGTTTGAATCATTTCATGTTGCAGACGCAGTCGCTCAACGATGTTGGTTCGACCTATTATCTCTGCCAGGATCAGGACGTACCGATTACGATGAGCCTGGGCCGTCATACCAACGACCACATGACCTCGTTCTATATGCAGACGCCGTCCGGCTTTGCGGTCGAATATGGCTGGGGCGCACGGGAAGTAGACGACGCGACCTGGCAGGTCCAGATGCACACCTCGGGCAGCATTTGGGGCCATGTCCGGCGGACCCCCGGTCTGGGCGGTGTCGCGCAGGAGCAGGCGTAGCCCTCATTCAGTACCGGGGAGAGACCCGCTCAACGGGGCAACTGATCCAGGTAGGCCCGGACAATACGGTCAAAGGTTTCGGGCTGCTCCTCATACGTCCAGTGGCCGGCCTGAGGAATGACTTCGAGTTGACAGTACGGCATTCGGTCGCGGAAGTACTCGGAATATTTGACCGGCGTAAAATAGTCCTCGTCCCCGCAGATGGCGATCGACGGGGTATGGATGTTGGCGACTCGACTCATACAGTCGAACATGTCGTCGCTAATCCAGTCCTTGTAGGTCACCTTCGGATCAGTCCCGGCCGCCAAGGCATTGAGCGTATCGACGATAGATTGGGGTGTGCTTTTGGCGAAGCCTAAACGCGGATCAATGGCAATCCCGGCTTCACCCGCAGCCAGTTGGCGCGAGTTCTCAAGGACGTTCGGGTCCACCCGCAGCCGCGCGCCGGTATCAACGAGCATCATGCCGCTGAGACGGTCCGCATAATAGATGGCCGCAGTCAGGGCGATCCCGCCTCCGAGAGAATGCCCGGCGATCACAAATCGATCCCAGCCCAAATGGTCGGCCAGCCGGATCGCATAATGGGTATAATCCGCCGCGCCACGAAACCCGGTACCGGACGATTGGCCGTGCCCCGGCAGGTCTATCGCCACCGGCGTATGACGGTCAGCCATCGCCCGCATATGCCTGTGCCACACCCGGCCATCACAGCCGGTTCCGTGGACGTATAAGACGCGCTGTCCGTGGGAGCTGTCGCCAGTAGTGTGATAGTGTATCCGCAGTCCGTCAATATCAGCATATCCCATGCGTTCTCCTCCGTTGGCTGTCTACCTGACTATGCAGAGACACCCGTATCAGCCGTCAGCCCGGCCGCTTCAATGCCGGCCACGGCACATTCCTCATCAATATCCGAGGTATCACCCGATATCCCGACCGTCCCGATAATGGACTGAGATTCGTCCCGGATCAGCACTCCACCCGGCACCGGCACGAGCTTGCCCTGAGCAACTGCAGTCAAGGCCTGCACAAAATGAGGCCGCTCGGCCGCAACACTGCCCAGCACCCGAGACGAGCGGCCCATGCCCAACGCGCCCCAGGCCTTGCCGATCGCTACATCGGCACGCATCAGGCTGGTCTCGTCTTCGCGCTGAAAAGACTGAAGCTGGCCGGTTTCATCCAACACCGCGACCGCGAGTGGGGAGGCGTCCATGGTACGGGCCTTTTGGAGTGCCGCAGCGACAATCGTATTTGCCGTTTCCAGGTGTAAGCGAGCCATAGCCTCCTCCGTGTGCTCGTTTTCCTCCAGTCTCACCCCATGGGATCGACATCGGGCAGACCGAGCAGAAACTGCCCGTAATTTTCATAGGCTGAATCATTGACCATCAAGTGGGCCGCGGCGGTATGTAAATCCCGCAGGCAGCGCTGCAAGACATGCTCCAAGCGCACGGCACTGCCGGCACCAGCGCGAAAGGCGTTGGTTGTGATCTCAAGCGCGACGTCCGTGGCCAGGGTCGCGACGCTGCGCATTTCGGCCTGGAGCGCCGGACCCGGCAACTGGCCGGCGCTGGCCGTCTGCCAGGCCTTTTCGAGGATATCGATAACGACCAGGCGTGTTCCGCGCAGCCGGAGGTCTGCCTGGGCGATCATCCGCTGAACGACGGCTCTGTCACTCAAGCGCCGTTGGGGCCCATAGCCCCGTTTTTTCGACTGGGCCAGATCAATAATCGCGTCAAGCGCACAGCGGGCAATCCCCAGTGCAAAGGCTGCGTGTTCATTCGCCACATAGCCCGGCCAGCCCATGAGATATAAGGGCCCGCCGCGCTGTGGCGGCGTACTGCCCACGGCAAAAGTAAACGCCTCGGGAACAAACAGGTCCGAGACCGCGTAGTCACAACTGCCGGTACCTTTCATGCCAAGCACATGCCAGTTGTCGATGACCTGGGCTTGGGCAATCGGGAAGACCACGGCCCGCACCTCGGGCGTCTGGGAGTCCCGCTCGACCAAGGTTTGTACCAATACCCATTCGGCATGGCGGATGCCACTGCCCCACGACCAGCGGCCGCTGACACGGTAGCCGCCCCGCTCGGGCACGGCCCGGCCGGGCATCAAGCCGCCCGCCATGGTCGGGACGCGACCATGGGGGAACATTGTGGCGATGGGTTCGTCTGGGAGAAAGGCGCCAGCCATGCCAACAATGGCAGCGCCAATAAACATGCACCAGCCCGCGGACGGATTGATCCTTGTTACGGCCTCAATCACTTCTAACTGCGTCACCGGGTCGGCCTCGGCCCCACCGAGTTCCGCCGGCAGTTTCAGCTTGAACAGCCCGGCCTCGCGCAGGGCCGCCACCGAGGCGTCGGGCAGCGTCCGGGCTTCCTCGGCCTCGTCTATCTGGGCGGCAAGCGCCCCGCGGACCTGCTCGACTGCCCGCAGGAGTACCTGCCGCTTCTCGGCCCGTTCTGCGGGGAAGGATACCGGCATGAGCGTGCCTCTTTTACTCCTCTGCGCGCGCGCCGAGTTTTGGGCCGGTCTTTGTCTCAGCCATCACACGCTCCTCTCTCCAGAACCGGCGAGCTTATCAATCGCCCTGAGTAAGCGGCCCAGCGAATCGGCGTCAATCAGGCGATGCTCGTTGCCGGTCCGAATTAAAGCGGAATCGGGCAGGCCGCTCTGGCGGACCAACTCGACACTGTGGGCAAAGGGAACGGCCTCATCAGCCTCGGCGTGGAGGATAAGGGTATTCGGCTTGACAGTTGTCGCCCTGCCCCAGCGTTTCCAGGCCGGGCAGAGCAGCACGAGCGGCGTCTCCCCGCTGTCGATATTGATCGCAACCGCACCACCCCGGCTGGAACCCACAACCACATCGGGCTGCTGACGGTCAAACTCGGCCTGAGCAATACGCCTACAGGCGTCAAAGTCGTCATTGGGCAGAAGGGGATTACAAACTTCAAAGCCATTGGCCTTGAGGAATGTCGGCTTGGTCCCTCCAGGGGTTGCGCCAAAGCCGTGCAGAAAGAGGATTTTCATTGTCTGGCACCTGCTCCGCGGAAATCGGGCTGGACGGAGCAGAAAAAACGGGGCAGGAGAACGCTCCCCTGCCCCACGGCGGCAAGTCTAAAACACGGCAATGGGATTCACCGGCGAAGCCGTCCCCTTGACCAGCACCAACGGTGCCACCGTCAGCATGAACGTCCAGCGTGAGCGTGCGGCGCAAGCCGCACTCAGATCATCCAACAGGCAGTTGTCGAGCAGGTGTATGCCCATGGCTACCAGGGTACACGAGTGGATGGGCATGATGAGATTGTCATAGCCACTCGGCACCACATCACTCACCCCGTCACAGCCCAGCACGGCAATCTTCCGATCGTGAATCCAGGGCAGGCAGGCCGCACCCAGCCCGGCCAGGCCGTCCTGAAGCGCATCCCAGTTGCCTTGGGCTTTTTGGCGGATGTGGCGTCCGGTCCGCACAAAGAGCACATCGCCTTCTTCAACTTTGAAGTTTCCCGCCTGCTCCGCGGCTTCCAGGTCCGCCGGCGTAATCGCCTCGCCCGGTTCCAGATAGTCGCGGTTCTTGAGCGGCGGGATATCGATCAACACCCCGCGCGACACAATACCGTTTTTTATGGAATGGATCGCCCCGTTCAACGCACCCTGGGCGGTTACGTCCGAGGAGGGATAGCCGTTATACATCTTATCGTTGTGAAACACGTGACACAGCGCATCGATATGCGTATTGGCCACCCCATGCGGGGCAATGGCAAAATAGTCGGCGCTGTACGGCAGAGGGACCAGACTCTCCTCACCCGGCGCACCAGTCTTCATCATCAGGTGCATGACCGGGGTCGGATTATCCGGCCCGTGATGCGTCGCCAGCGGCAGAGACAGCGACACCGAGTGTCCGTCTTGTACTTGGGCTGCTGCCTGCGCGCGTTTCTCAGGTGTAACATAGTTGAGCGCGCCAAGCTGATCATTTGCTCCCCATTTTCCCCAGTTGCTCAAGGTCGAGAAGAACTCCTCTACCTGGGCTTCAGTCAGATCATCGTTGACTGCCATGGCGTCCTCCTTTTTTCGTTCCGTCTCGTTCCACGCTTTTAGCGCAAAAGCGCGGAAAAGAGAAAGAGGCCCAGGGACACACGAGTCAGAACTCGTTTTTACATTGACAGCCCGCCCCGTTTGGTTCGATAATCGCCTCGGACTTGTTTTATCCACATACCCAAAAAGGAGGCTGCTGTGTCACATGACATCGTCCTAAAGAACGGGTTGGTCGTCACGCCAAACGGCGTGATCCGGGGCGGGATTGCCGTTGAAGGGGAACAGATCGTCGCGGTCGGTGCGAGCTCAAGCCTCGGTCAGGCCAAACGCGAAATCGACGTTGAGGGCAAAATCCTGTTCCCTGGGACGTTTGACCCTCACGTCCACTTCGGCATCTCGGACCGCTTTGGCGATGAGGCCATGGTCGAAGACTTCTTGCGCGACACCAAGGACTGTCTGATCGGCGGGGTCACGACGATTGCCACCACCACCCTGATTGGCCAGGATCCGATGCTGGACCTGTTTGACCAAGCTGTCGAGTGCGGCACCAATCATTCCTGGTGTGATTTCAAGGTGACCTGCGTGGTCAACACGCTCGATCAGGTCGCCCAAATCCCGGCCGTGGCTGCCAAGGGCGGTGTGTCGTATAAATTCTTTACCGGTTATGCCGGCCCGCAGGCTGAAGCCTTTGGCATGAACCCGGACGGGATCACGCCCTCCTTTTTTCACGCGGCGTGCGAGCAGTTGGCCCACTGTGGGCCGCCGACCTTTGCCAAGATTCATGCCGAAGACCCGCACGTCCGTGGTATCCTGATCGATCGCTTGCGCGAAATGGGCCGAGCCGACCAGCTCACGGCCTGGGCCGAGTCCAGTCCGGAGTGGGCCGAAAGCGTGCAGGTTTATACCTATGGGATGATTGCCAACCAACTCCGCGTCCCGATCTACCCGGTTCACATCAGCGCCGCGCATACCGTGGAAACGGTCAAGCGCCTCCACGCCGAAGGACTGAACATTGTGGGAGAAACGGTGGCCTGTTTTCTTAACACCACGGCTCCAGAAATGGACGCCCACGGCATGGGCGGCAAAGCGAAAATTCAGCCGCCGATTCGTTTTGAGAAAGACAAAGAGCGGCTGTGGCGAGGACTTCAGGAAGGCACCCTGTCTGTCGTCGGAACGGACAGCCTGACCTATTCCTCGTCGTTCAAGACCGATGGGGATTTTTGGGACTGTCGGGTCGGCATTAACCTTCAGGTTGCCGATACCCTGCCCCTCCTGTTCCACGAAGGAGTGAACAAAGGCCGTATCGATCTGGTGACCCTCTCAAAAATCTTGTCCGAAAATGCGGCCAAGCTGTACGGCCTCTACCCCAAGAAGGGCGCCCTGACCATTGGCTCAGACGCAGACATCGTGGTTCTCGACCCGGAAAAGGAGGCCATGCTGGGGGTCGACCGGATGCGGTCGCGCGCGGACTATTCCTTGTGGGAAGGCCGTCAGGTCAAGGGTATTCCGGTAAAAACCTTCCTGCGTGGCCAGTTGGTTATGGAGGACGGCGAGATTGTGGCCGAACAGCCGAGCGGCCGATTTGTTGAGCAGATTGTTCGACCGCGAGGATTATAAAGAAGGAGACGGCTATGGCTCAGACTGAAGACAAAAATGCGATTTATGAACATGCCCAACTCGGCCATAAACTCGGCTTTGGGAAAAAGCCCGCGCTGATTGTGGTGGACTTCCAGTTGGGCTTTACCGTTCCGGAACAGTCTCCGCTTGCCGGCAATCTCAGCGCCGAAGTCGCGGCGACAAACGAGCTCATCGCCGCGGCCCGCAAGAAAGACATTCCGGTTATTTTTACGGTTGTGGGCTATGATCCCCACCGGCAGGACGATGCCGGCCTATGGCCCGAAAAGGCACCCTCTCTGCGTATGCTCACCATCGGGAGCGACCTGGTCAAGCTCGACCCGCGCCTCAATCAGGAGCCCGGCGACCTGGTGATTACCAAGAAATACGCCTCCGGTTTCTTCGGCACCTATCTGGCCTCGACCTTAACCATGCAGTCGGTTGATACCGCCATCGTCACCGGCTGCACCACCAGCGGCTGCGTCCGCGCAACGGTGATGGATGCCCTGGCCAACGGCTTTCGGCCCATTGTGCCGATTGAGTGTGTTGGCGACCGGGCCCAAGAGCCACATCAGGCCAATCTGTTCGATATCGG
>WTHD01000342.1:0-15240 GCA_011523265.1 Candidatus Binatota bacterium | reverse complement strand
CAACGTCCAAGGGAGAGGTGAAGATCGAGCTGTTTCAGAAAGAGGCGCCGGAAACGGTCACGAACTTTCTCGCCTATGTCAGCGAGGGCTTTTATGACGGGACGATTTTCCATCGGGTGATTCCCGGCTTCATGATTCAAGGGGGCGGCTTTACCGAGGCCATGCAGCAAAAGCCGACCAAGCCGGCTATCAAGAATGAGGCCGCCAACGGCCTGACCAACGAGACCGGAACGCTGGCCATGGCCCGCACGAATATGGTTGATTCCGCCACCTCTCAGTTTTTCATTAATGTCAATGATAATGACTTTCTGAACCATAAAGATACCTCGATGCAGGGCTTCGGGTATTGCGTCTTTGGCCGAGTCATCGAGGGCATGGACGTCGTGAGTGCCATCGAGCGGGTCGCAACCGGACGAAGGGGCATGTATCAAGACGTTCCGCAGGAGCCCATTATTATTCAGTCGATGAAAGTCGTCTCCGAAGCGCAGTATGACGCCGAGAGTGAGTCGTAAATCCAATACATATCGGAGGGAGTATGCGTTTACACACACGTTTCCATTGGTCTTCCTGGGTTCTTCTGGCCGTGCTGAGTGGCACGTTCGTTTTTTTTGCCGCGCCACAGCCGTCCGCGGCCGAACTTTCTTCAGAGCTGAAACAGGCACTGGACTCCAGCAAATATGTCTATATCCAGTCCGAGCGGAAGAGCGGCGAGTTGGGCTCAAAGGCCGAGATCTGGTTTTTCGAGCATGATGGAGCCGTCTGGGTGGGGACGCCAGTGACGACGTATCGCGTCAGGCGCATCCAGGCCGGACGCACAAAAGCCAAAATCTGGATCGGCTCGCGCGATGGGCAGTCGTTTGATGCGACCGGGTCGCTGGTGAAAGACGATGCCGTCACCGAAATCATGTACAAGACCTTTGCCGAAAAATATCCAGACGGCTGGCCGAGATTTGAAGAGAGCTTTCGGAGCGGTTTTGCCGACGGCTCACGCACCCTGGTGCGCTATGACCCAGCGGGCATGTAGGATCGGTAAAATTTCCAGTGGACAGGCGTGAAGCTGACAAGGGCGGAGCAAGTCTCCGCCCTTTTGCTGTTTCTCGGCGGGCAGACGCAATAGGGGAGTGACAGAGAAGCATGGCGATGGCGCAAAGCAGGGGCAACTGGTCGGGAACGCTGGGATTCGTGCTGGCCGCTATGGGGTCGGCGGTTGGCCTGGGCAATATCTGGCGCTTTTCGTATATCACCGGTGAAAACGGCGGGGCGGCGTTTATCCTCGTGTATGTTGGCTGCGTGGCCGCGGTCGGCATCCCACTGCTGATTGCCGAACTCCTCATCGGCCGACGGACGCAGCGCAACGTCGTTGGCGCGCTCTCCAGGTTGCGACCCGGCTCGGTGTGGCCCGTCACCGGCTGGCTGGGCGTGGCCACCGGCTTTTTTATTTTATCGTATTATTCGGTCGTCGGCGGTTGGGTTTTGGACTACGTCATGCTGTCCGGCCTGGACAGCTTTAGCGGGCAGTCGGCACCGGCCATCGGAGAGCTGTTTGACTCGTTGCGACTGAGCGGGCCGCGACAGGTGTTTTGGCACGCCGTGTTCATGGTCCTGACCATCTGGTTTGTCTCGCACGGCGTGGCGCGCGGCATTGAGTTGGCCAATCGGATCATGATGCCTACCCTCCTGCTGTTGTTGGTGTTTTTGCTCGTCTACGCCTGCACGACCGGCGGAGCTGTGCAGGGCATCGCGTTTTTGATGACGCCCGACTGGAGCAAGATCGGCCCCCAGACGATGCTGCAAGCGATTGGGCAGGCGTTTTTCTCCATCGGGGTGGGCATGGGCGTCATGATCACCTACGGCAGCTACCTGGGCCGCCAGACCAGCCTGCCGCGTGCGGCGCTGATCGTGGCCGGCTGCGACACGGGGGTCGCCATCCTGGCCGGATTCATGATTTTTCCGCTGGTGTTTACATTCGCGCTACAACCCGACGCCGGGCCGGCGCTGATTTTCAAGACCCTGCCGGTCGCGTTTGGCCGTCTGCCGTTCGGCAACCTGCTCGCCGTCCTCTTTTTCCTGCTGCTGACGTTTGCGGCGCTGAGTTCGGCCATCTCCGTGCTGGAAGTCGTTGTCGCCTATTTTGTCGATGAGCGGGGGTGGAGCCGCGCGGCAGCCAGTTGGGTAATTGGCGGTGTGATCTTCGCTCTCGGCATTCCCACGGCCCTGGAGGGAGGAGTCTTCGACTTTATCAACAGCACGACAAGCGACTATATGTTGCCCGCCGGCGGGCTGCTGATCGCAATATTTGCCGGGTGGTCGCTGACGCATCAAGAGCGGCAAGCGGAAATCCCGGCCAGCGACCTGAGACCGGTCCTCTATCTGGGGTGGGTGTTTCTGCTGCGCTTTGTTGCGCCGATTGCGGTGACGATTATTTTGTTGCAATCGATCGGGTTGTTCTAGCGTGAGGACGCACGAGACCGCGTGCTGCATCGTTGGTGGTGGTCCGGCTGGGGCCATGCTCGCCCTTCTGCTTGCGCGTCAGGATGTTCCGGTCACGCTGCTTGAGAGCCACCTCAATTTTGACCGTGATTTTCGCGGCGATACGCTCCATCCGTCGGTCATGGAGATACTGGATTCGATTGGCCTAGCCGATCGTCTGTTGAGCCTGCGCCATGCCAAGATTGACCGCTTCTCCATCCAGACGCCTGAAGAATCGCTCCCGTTGATCGACCTGCGCCGCCTCAAAACGCCCTACCCGTATATCACCCTGATTCCCCAGGTCGATTTCCTGGACTTCATCACCGCCGAAGCAAAACACTATCCCCACTTTCAGCTTCGCATGGGAGCCAATGTCCAGGGGTTGATCAGAAAGAACGCCCATGTCCGAGGCGTTCGCTATCGGACCGCGCCTGGGGACTGGCACGAGGTGCGCGCTCAGCTCACGATCGGAGCGGACGGCCGTTTCTCTCGGCTGCGCCGTCTTGCCAAGCTGGAACCGCGGACGTCCCGGCCACCCATGGATATGTTGTGGTTCCGGTTGCCGCGGCAGTCGGACGACCCGATTGATGCCGGCGCGACGCTCCGTATTGGGCAGGGACGCCTGCTTGTTCTTCAGAACCGGTATGCCTATTGGCAGATCGGCTATGCCATCCTTAAAGACAGCTATAGGCACGTCCGGGCCGCCGGTCTGGAAGCCCTGCAACGGTCCGTCAGCGAGCTCGTCCCCTGGGCTCACGACCGCGTGGACCAGCTCTCGAACTGGCAGGATATTGCCGTCCTGTCCGTTGGTGCCGACCGTCTGTCGCGGTGGTATCAAGCCGGCCTGCTGCTGATAGGCGACGCCGCCCATGTCATGTCTCCAGTCGGCGGTGTGGGCATTAACTATGCGATTCATGATGCCGTGGTCGCGGCCAATATTCTGGCTCAGCCCCTCCGGAATCACACTGTCCAGGAGCGTCATCTGGCGGACATACAGCGGCAACGCGAGTGGCCAACACGCGTTATCCAGGCGTTTCAGGCGCAGATTCAGCAGCGCCTTATTGCCCCGGCATTACGCGATAGCGCGTCGTTTCGGCTCCCCCTGTCCATACGGCTGGTCCCGCGGATTCCGCTGCTGCGCACTATTCCCGCCGCGTTGATTGCCTTTGGACCCAAACGGGTCCGCGTAGCAGCATAGACGCGGCAAGGAACTCCGTTTCCCCGCATGAGCTGGCCGTGATACTACTCTGATTACCGGAGCCCTGCTTATGGCTGACTCAAGGGAGCACGCCCGACCAATAGACCGCTCTGTCTGGGCTGAGGGAGTGAGGAGGAGTCATGGATTGGAATGCCCTGATAGCGGCGACGCTCACCATCTATAGGAACGCGGCAAGAGAAACGGTCGAGAAACTCGGAAAAGGCTGGTGGGTCGCCCTCCTGCCCTTGGTCTACACGCCTCTTATCGTTCTTGCCGCAACCTTTTTTGGGCGGATGGGTTTTGTCGGAGGACTCCTGGTTGGGCTGGTCATGGTCCTGTGTACCAGCTCGTACTTATATTTTATTGACGGCATTGTGCACGGCCAACGCGTTCAGCCACAGGAATTGCTCGATAGTTGGCGGCCCCACTTTGGCTCGGTTATCAGCATTCTGTTCTTCCTGATGCTGATCCGCCTGCTGTTCTCGATGCTGCCCGGCGGGGCTGGCTCTCAGGCCCTGTATGTACTCGTCCACCTCATTCTCCCGATCCTGCTCAGCCCGGTCACGGAGGTCATCTACCAAGGCCGGACCGACGGATGGGCCATGATCCAGGAGAGCGTTGAGTTTCTGCGCGAAAGTGGCGTGGAGTGGTTTGTGCCCTTGGTTGGGCTGGTTGTGATTGTGTCGATTCTCGGTGGTTTACCGCCCATTGCCCTGGCCTCGTCGCTCTTCTTTCCGCTCGATATTCTGGCCATGCCCATGCAGCTTGGTCGATCAATGCTGCTACCCTTTGGTATTGGATTTTGGAATTCGGCGGCGGAGATTATCTGGGCCGCAGGTTGTTCTTTTTTTCTCTACGTGGTCATGGTTTTTCGCGGCCTGTTGTTTCGGGCGCTCGCCGGTGGGACCCGCCGGCAGCGTATTTTTCGTTCCCGCCTGGACTAGCAACAAGCCTTACTCAATGGGGCCGAGTTCTATCTCTTCTAATATCTCCTCTTCTTCAGGACTGAATTCTATATCTGCGAGTGCATCGTCTTCTACAGGGTCAGAGTCCGGGTCCTCCTCGAAGGCGCTGAATTCCGTTTCCTCAAATTCGTCCAGCTCTTCCAGCGCGGCTTCTTCTCTTTCTTCAAAGTCTTCGCCTAAGGCCTCTTCCAAAGGACTCCATTCCGTTGCGTCTTCTACGGTCTCAATGGTCTCGTCCGCCTCCCCTGTCCATTCGGCAATAGACGCCAGCAAGGGCCTGGCCAGGGCGGTTGGAATGCCATAGGCGGCTTCGGGCCCGGGCTTGCCCATGGTCACATAGGACGCCTCGTCATCGTCTTTCTCTTTGAAGAACACCCCGGACATGATCCTGCGCCCGCCGACAAACTGAACCGTCTCAACGCGGAAAAACTTCCCGGTCACCTCACCGTTGATATTTCTCTGGTCCCCCATGGCGCTGACTTCCCAGCCGTTTTCCGATGCCACGTCCCGAAACAGCATGAGCGCCATTTGTGGCGAGACGTTCAGATTCAGCTTCTCACCGGCCTTGATCCGCTCTTCTTTTTTTGGCGGCTCTACACCTGGAATGATGGCTGACACGGATGACACTGTTGATTTCACAGAGCCACAGCTCACGAGGCCGAGGAAGCTCAGGCTAACCGTCCAGACGACATTACGCGTTATTTTCATGACCGCTTTTCCTCTCACGTGAGAGTTGATGCTTATACGTGTTGGGCTCGCTCAACAATAGGCGCGAGTTGCTTAACGGCTTCAGCACCATTGCGAAAGGCAGCTTGAGCCGCGGCCATTATCACCCGGGTGACGCCGGCTTCCTGGTAGTGTTTGAGCGTATCGCCATCCAGGCCGCCTTCGGGCGAAGAGAGTAGGAGGACGGAGAATTCAAGGGCTTCAGGGTCACGACCGGCCTCCCGGGCCAGTTGTTTGATAATGGGAATGTCTTCCTTGGCCTGCTCGGGCGTGAGCCCCCCAGGGCACCAGCCATCGGCATAGCGGGCCACCCGTTTGAGCGCATAGCGTCGATCGTGCGCACCAAGAAAGATCGGCGGGGTGGGCTTTTGGACCGGCTTGGGAAAGAGTTTGACCGACGGGAAGCGAACAAACTCGCCGTCATAGCTGGCTTCGTCCTTGGTCCACAGCTCTCGGAGGGCTTCCACCGATTCCCGCAGATGCTGCCAGCGTTTGGGAAACTGCACGCCCATAATTTCGGCCTCCTCAGGGAGCCAGCCGGCTCCGACCCCGAAGAGGAGTCGCCCGTTCGAGTATAGATCAATACTCGCCGCCGCCTTTGCCGTCGTGATGGTGTTCCGTTCCGGCAGGAGGCAAATACCCGTCCCCAGACGAATCGTCTGTGTCGCCTGCGCAGCCGCCGCCAAGGCCACAAACGGGTCAATCAGATGCGCGTAGAATTCAGGAATTTTTCCATCCGGCGAGCGGGGATAATAGGTCGTAGAGTGCGTCGGTATGACTAAATGCTCGGCAACCCAAAATGACTCAAACCCGAGACGCTCGGCCTCTTGGGCAATAGCCCCTGGCTCTCCGGACTGTTCGGTTAAAAAAGCGAGTACCCCGATCTGCATGGCTAGCCTCCCTTACCTGGTGTCAGTTTTTCTGTAAGAATTTGACCTTAATAGGAAATGGCTGGAGACTCAATTGCGGCATCCATTCCACTTCTCAAAACGCAGGTCTTCTCTTCCCGTAATGCGGCACCGTATCCGTCTGCTTTCCCTTTTTCTGCTGAGTGTCATCAGCGGCTCAACCCTCGTCTGGTCTCAGGGCAACGCTGCCGAAACGCCGGTTGGCCCACCGGGCTTGAAACAGAACCCTGATTCGCCAACTGCTTCAGGGTCCCCATCAGACGTTTCCCCCTCCGCAGACGTATCGCCCTCCTCTGTTTTTCTGTACGGCTACCACGCGTTTCAAAACAAAGACTGGGAGGCAGCTCGCACGGCCTTTGAACACGTGCAGCAACACGAGCCCCTGCTAGTCGATTACAGCCTATACTTTTTAGCAGAACTCCATCTCAAAGCTGGTAGCCCGGTGGAAGCGCGTGCTGTTTTCGAGCGGCTTTTGGACGAGCACCCGACGACGATCTGGCAGAGCAACGCCGCCCTGGCCTTAGCCCGGCTCACCTTTGTAGAAGAGCGGTGGGAACGCACCCTGGCCTATGCCAAGCAAGCGCAACAAGCTCCGCTAGTGACCGACGCGGTTCGGCATCAATGCACGCTCCTCATTGCCCAAGTCTACGAACGACAGGGGAAGCAGTCTCTCGCCTATCAACGCTATCAAGCCCTGCGGGCAAGCGCGCCACGGACGGCAGTCGGGACAACAGCCAAAGCCCGAGTCGCCGCGCTTCGAGAGCAGTACCCGGAGGATTTTCCACTCCGGACGGCACGGGCGTATTACGACGAGACCAAGTTGTTGGTGAAGGAGGAAGATATTGAAACGGCACGAAACCTCGCCGAACAGTTTCAGACACGCTTCTCCACCAGCAGCCTGAGACCGGCCGGCCTGCTCTTACTCGCCGGGCTCTATAAAAGCCAGGGACAACGAGAGGCAGCCATCGCACAGTGGCAGGAGGTTGTCGAACGCTATCCAAACACTCCATTTGCCCCCAAAGCCCTGTACCGCTGGGCACGCTTTTTCTGGAATCAAGACGAAGATGACGCGGCCCTATTGCTCTTCAAGCGGCTGACCAAAGCGTATCCACGCCACGACCTGGCCGCAGAGGCGTGGAATGCCATGGGGCGTATCTTTCAATCCAAGCAGGACAATGCCAGCGCGGCTGCGGCCTATCAACACCTCAGACAACAGTTCTCTCGCACGCCATTGGCCCTTGAAGCGCACTGGCGCCAAGGCTGGATGGCCTATAGCCAGGGGGAGTATCGAACCGCGCAGAAGATATTTCAAAAACTCGCGCAGTCTGTGCCCGGAACCGTCGAAGGCATACGCGCCCTGTACTGGCAGGCGCGCGCAACCGGGCGCTTAGGTCAATCCGATGAAGCGGCCACCGTGTATCGACGGCTCCTGCGTCGCTATCCGCATGGCTATTATGCGCTATGGGCGGAAAGGCGCCTGAGAACAACGCTATCAGCCCTGCCCCACCAGACTCTGCCGGCTTCCCCTACCCCTCGCCTCTCTCCGATCCAGGACGCACACTATCAGCGCTACGCTACCCTCGTGGACCTCGGACTCCTAGACCTGGCGCGTCGTGAGCTCGACTTCGTCCGCCACCACGCACGAAGGGGAACATCCTGGACAAAATTTTTTATCTCCGCGTATCAGCGCGCCAACGACTATACCTCGGTGTTTCGGTTGCTGCCGCGACTGAACCTCCGTAGCGCAGCCAGGCAGGTGTATCTCTACCCACAAGCCTATTGGGACCTCGTCCTCACACACGCCGAAAAAAAAGACCTTGATCCCTATCTCATTATTTCTCTCATTCGACAGGAAAGTCTGTTTGACGCCGCAGCAGTCTCACGGGCGAACGCCTATGGACTGATGCAGCTATTGCCGACAACTGCAGCTAGACTCACCGACTTGCCGCTGGGCGGAGGGAGCGCTTTAACCGATCCAGCGTTCAATATTCGGCTCGGGACAACCTATCTACGGGGTCTCTTGGAGCGCTATCAGGGAAGTCTGATTCTCGCCTTAGGTGCCTACAATGCTGGTGAAAGGGCAGCGGACAAATGGCTCGCGCAATTTGGAGAGCTGGAACCGGACGAGTTTGTCGAGAACATCAGTTACGGCGAGACACGCCGCTATGTGAAGCTGGTCCTGCGCAATTATCGAACGTATGTGCAGATGTACGGGAATGGTACGACAGTCGCTGATATCCGCTTGCCTTAACCGTCCTGCAACGTCGCGAGGAGTTTGCGTGGCAGCCCCCCAAATGCGCCGTTCGACATCACCAACACGACATCACCAGCCCGACACTCCTCGGCGAGGTGCAGACGAAGATCCTGCACGCTGCTGCCGGCGTGGGCATATTTGCCACGGGCTTGGAGGTCGGCGACGAGTTCGGCCGGTGCGAACAGGTCGGCGGTGGCAAGCGGGTCTTGCGGCTTGGTGAATACCGGGCCAAGCAGGATACGGTCGGCGCGCCCGAGCGCTTCGGTCAGGGGTTTTTGAAAGATCTTTCTCCGACACGTATTGGAGCGCGGCTCGAAGACGGCCCAGACCCGGCGTCCAGGATAACGCAGCTGGACGGCTTCGATCGCCACAGTGACGGCAGTGGGATGATGTGCAAAGTCGTCAATAATCGTAATCCCCTGGGCTTCTCCGACCAGTTCCTGGCGACGCTCAACCCCGAGAAAGCTGGCCATACCAGGCGCAACCTCGTGGGCGGACAAGCCGATCATCGAAGCCAAGGCGCTCACACCCAGGGCATTCCGCACGTTCATGCGCCCCATCAGCGGGCAGGTGAAATGCCCCCAGGCGTGTTGGCCTCGCGTAATCGTAAAAACCAGTTGACGACCGTCGTCTTGGATGTCGTGCGCTTGCCAGTCAGCCTGCTCGTTTAAGCCAAACGTCACAAACGGTTTGCCTATCGCTCGCGTGACGTGCAGCACCTCCGGGAAATCATTACAGGCAACAATTGGAGCGCCAGACGGGATGATTTCAAGTAGACGCCGAAAGGCGGATTTAATCTGGTCGAGGTCCTGATAAATATCGGCATGGTCAAATTCAATGGCGTTCAGGAGAACTGCCTGCGGGCGGTAGTGCAGGAATTTCGGGCCCTTGTCAAAAAAGGCCGAGTCGTATTCATCGCCCTCAATCACAAAATCTCGGCCGCTGCCCAGACAATAGCCCCGGCCAAAATTCCGGCTGATTCCCCCAACCAGCAGACCCGGCGATCGGTCGGCCTGATCCAAGACCCAGGCTAACAGCGCCGTCGATGTGGTCTTGCCATGCGTTCCAGCGACAACCAACGGGCGTTTGTCCGCAAGAAAAAAGGCACCGACCGCCTGGGGGAAAGAGATATAGGGGATGTTCGTGTCCAATAAGGCTGCAACTTCGGGATTCGTGCGAGAGACCGCATTTCCCACAACGACGAGGTCTGGCGCGGGGCTCAGGTTTTCTCCTTGATAGCCCTGGATAACGGGGATGTCGGCGTGAGCGAGAAAGTCGCTCATCGGGGGATAGATCTCCCGGTCCGAGCCGGTCACCCGATAGCCGCGCTCTTTCAGCATGGCAGCCAGCGTTGCCATACCAACGCCGGCTATAGCGATACAGTGGATGTGACGGATTCCTCTCAGATCCGGTTCAGTGACATGCGGCATACCGGGCTCGGCTCACGCAGCCGTGTTCAGCCGACGATTCACGAGGCTAACGGGAGGGCGCCGGATTCTCCAGAGGCTGCTTCACCTTGCGTATCCGGACATCCTGGTGTCTCAGGCGTGGGCTCACTCGTCCCTAGTCTCCCGGCGTCAAGCAATGTTTTCATGACGGCATTGTGCAGGATTGGCCGAAAGGCGGTAATCTTTTCGTTCTCCCGGCGTGGATGGACGCGGTTACTCAGCATAATGATGTGGATGTTCCGCTCCAGATCGATCCACACCGAGGTTCCGGTAAAGCCTAAATGGCCAATGGAGCGAGACGAGAAAAATTCGCCAGCACTTGATCCCTGCGGTGAGGGGGTGTCCCATCCGCAGGCCCAGGTCGAATCCGGCACCGCGGTGTTCACGGTCCAAAAGTCACGCACGACATCGGCGGGTAGAAAGGGATGGGCGCCAGCATGACATTCCACCAGAGTGCCGACTAAGCGATCGACCTCATCAATGGGCGCAAAGAGACCGGCATGGCCAGAGACGCCGCCCATAGCGTAGGCGTTGTCGTCGTGGACCTCCCCACACAAGATACGTCCGCGCCACGGACAGCGTTCGGTCGGAGCGATCATCTCGGTGGCCGTCTCATATTTTTTCTGGCGCAGCATCTCGATATTAATAAACCCAATCGCCTGTAGGCCGAGTGGGCGATAAATCTTATTCCAGCAGTATTGGTCAAGACTCGTGCCGCTCATATCCTCAATCAAGGCGCCGAGCAGCATAAAGCCGAGGTCGCTGTACAGCGCTCGCGCACCCGGTTCATACTCAGCTTTTTCGCGCTGGATTTGGGCATAGATGAAATCCCGCGCGCTCTGTGAGCCCAGCGTCGCCAGCCGGGAGACCTTCTGTTTCTGCGCTCTGAGCTCTTCGTAATACGGCCGCCAAGCTGGCAGCCCAGAGGAATGGGAGAGGAGTTGCCGTATCGTCGTCGTCATTTTACCACATGTCCCAAAGTTGGGAAAAAAGCGGCTGATCCGATCATCGAGTCGGATTTTCTTTTCCGCTACGAAGCACATCAGGGCCACTGTGGTTGCCAGTGGCTTGGTGAGTGAAGCCAGATCAAAAACCGTCTCTTCGCTGAGCGGCGTGCGCTCAGGCTCCAGGCTTCGATATCCGTGCGCCTTGCGATAGACGACCTCTCCGTCTTGCCTGACTAAGACGACAGCTCCAGGAAACGTCCCGTCTCGCACCGCCTCTTCTAACACCACATCCACCGCCGAGAAGTCCATCTTCCCTCCCTCCGCTTATGTGACTGCAGACTCGAGGAATACTAACTGTTGCTGCCCGGCATCGAGGCGAACACGGGTACCCAACGGGAGAGCGAAATTCTCTCCGCCGTGCCCGACCGGCAGACCAAACCCAACTGGATAGGAGTAATCTGCAAATGCGTCAGCAATAACAGACAAGAGCAAGGTCGGATCATCTTCCGTTCCCCAACACCCTTGCATATCCCCAAACACAACCCCTGCCAGATGTTCCAATACACCACCCTGCTTGAGCTGAACTAACATCCTATCAATACGATACGGCTTTTCGCCAGTATCTTCAAGAAATAAAATAGCGCCTCGCGGATCAAAAGCAAAGGGCGTCCCTAGCGTTGCGGCAAGGACGGACAAACAGCCGCCCAATAACGGCCCCTCGGCCACGCCGGTCCGGAGGGTCGTCGAGAAGGGCAGCGATGCCTCGCCTGTCCCGCGAGTCAGGAGATTGAACAGATGTGCGCGGGAGCGTTCGGATAAGCCTTCGGCGAACTCACCAGCGACAAGGGGCCCATGAAAACAGACCAAGCCGGCCCTTTGGACAAACGCATTCAGCAGCAGGGTGACATCGCTATAGCCGACAAAAACTTTCGGCTGTTGTGAGAAAGTCGTAAAGTCAAGCAAGGGCAGGAGACGACCGGAGCCATAGCCTGCCCGGCTACAAAAGACCGCCTGCACACTCGGGTCCGTGAACATCGCCGTCAACTCCTCAGCCCGGACTCGGTCCGTCCCTGCGAAGAATCGATCGCGTTGGAGCGCTCGGGCCCCAACCTGGACCGAAAATCCGCACTGCTGAAGCGCGAGACAACCCTGCTTCAGCTTGTCTTCTTGAACGGCAGCCGCAGGAGAGACAATGCCGATCCGATCGCCTGACTTGAGCCGGGACGGCTTGCGTATGGCCATCCGTTACCGTGCACCAAAGAAGCGCCGCTTGTCCTCAGTGACCCGCGTCTCGTACTCCCGTTCGAGTAAGGCACTGGGCACGTAGAGGGGTTCGAGGCGCTGGCGCGTCTCCCAGACCTGTTCGCAGGCGGTGACGAGGTGCTTCAGTTGTTCGGGGAATAATCCCTGAAAACCGTCCGATTTGGCAATGAGCGGATTAGGATGGCACTCGACCAGGACGATAGAGGCTCCGGCCATGATACCGGCCAGGGTCATGGGATGCACCAAATCGCGCAAACCGGTTCCGTGCGAGGCGTCTATGGCAATCGGCAGACAGGACAATTGATAATGGAAGGCCGCCACCCCACCCAGGTCCAGGGTATTGCGCGTGTATTTATTGGCGCTCAGGATTCCCCGCTCGCACAGGATGACGTTTTCCTTGCCCAGGGCCATCACCCGCTCGACCCACAAGAGATAGGCTTCCATGTCCAGGGAATTGCCACGTTTATGGATGATGGGCAGCGGCGTGTCACGCAAGCGGTTCAGCAATGCCTGATTTTTGGCATTGGGCTCCCCGATTTGGAAACAGTCTACTCCCAAGTCTTCGTATATAGGCACGTCGCCTGGGTCGAGAACTTCAACAACAGTCGGCAGCTCGAATGCCCGGCCAGCTTTGACGATCAGATTGAGTCCGTTGCGCAGAGCCTCGTCGGAGCTCGACCCAATGCCTTCCCAGCCGCTATACGGACTGGAGCGGTATTTGACCACCCCGCCACGCAGCACTTTCCCTCCGGCTTCTTTGACAATCCGGGCGGCTTCCATAATCTGGGCTTCACTCTCGACCGAGCACGGGCCGGCAATGACCGTAATTTCGTCGCCTCCAACCTCGACCTCACCGATTCGGACGCGCTGATGCATGAGGTTTCCGGGCGAGCCCTTTTGCGCTGCGCGCTTATACGCCCGCGAGATGGGAATCAGAGTCTCTACACCGCCCATTTCCTGGACTTCGCCAGTCGGCAGGCGAGTAATATCGCCATACACCCCGATCAGGGTAATCTCCTCGCCAACCATTTTGCCGGTTTTATAGCCCCAGCTGTGCAGTTTTTTTTCAACAGCGGCAACTTCGTCTTGGGTTGCCCGCTTCGTCATTTTAATCAGCATAGTTATACCTCAGCGATTGCTTGCTCCAGCAAGAGAAGAGAAAAGACAAAAATAGGCCTGCGATATGAACAAAAAAGATGTGCCCCCTAGGGGGCAAAATAGAAAGCGAAGGAAAACGGGAAAGAAGAGAACTGGTCCGCCATCATTTTTCTACCACTACCGCTTCTGCTGAAGCGTTGTCAATATGGCTGACCGAGAGTGAAGTTCAGGTTCGACCGCTTGGGCATCGGTTGGCATTGACCGCCTCCTTGGGGGATAGGCTTCTGATTCAGTCCAACAATCCTCGGTCGTATTCCACCTTGACTAAGAACGAATCTACCATAGGGATCAGAGAAAATCGCGCCCCTGAAGCTGCTTTCTCCCCATCGGCTGCCTGCTCGCCGACGATTATTCTTCGGTATAGGCGTAAAGGTTTGCGTTCCAAAAAAGAATGATTATTGAAAGGGGGTAGCGCCGTGGGCGTCAGATGGCGCATCTTGTCGATTTTATACCGGAAGAGGAGAAAACAATGGGTGAGCAATCCAATCAAACCGCTGAAACGTTTGCCTTTCAGGCGGAAACCAAACAACTGCTGAATCTCGTTATTCACTCGCTCTATACCAATAAGGATATTTTCCTGCGTGAGCTGATCTCGAACGCGTCGGATGCGTTGGACAAACTGCGCTTTGAGTCGCTGACGAAGCCAGAGCTGTTACCAGATGTAGCCGCGCTCGAAATTCGCCTGGAAGTAGATAAGCAGAACCGTACGCTCACCATTACTGACAACGGTATTGGCATGAGCCGGGACGAGGTGGTGAGCAATATCGGGACGATTGCCAAATCCGGTACGCGCGCCCTGCTCGAACAGGTGCGGCAGGACGGAGAGTCGCCGGAAGCCTTATCCGAGTTGATTGGCCGGTTTGGCGTTGGCTTTTACTCGGCGTTTATGGTGGCGGATAAGGTAACCCTGATCACCCGCCGCGCTGGCGAGGACGCCGCCACGGAGTGGGAATCCACGGGAGACGGCGAGTATTCACTGCAAGCAGCCGAGCGTCCTCAGAGCGGGACCTCAATCGCCCTCCAACTCAAGCCGGCCGACCCTGAAAACGGGATTGAAGATTTTACGGACTCTTGGGTACTGAACAGTATTGTGAAACGGCACTCCGATTTTGTGACCTATCCGATTAAGAACAAGCAGGAACGTGAAGAAATCGAGCGGGATGATGAGGGCCAGCCCCAGGAAGGCGCACAACCGACCATTGTGGTGGAAGACAAGACCCTCAATTCCATGAAACCCATCTGGACAAGGACACCGGCTGAGGTCACAGAAGACGAATATACCGAGTTCTACAAGCATATTGCCCACGACTGGAATCCTCCGCTCAAGACGCTCAATTTTCGGGCCGAGGGACGCTTTGAGTTCCAGGCTCTGGTCTTCTTGCCCTCGCAAGCCCCTTTTGATCTCGCCTTTCATGCCTCGCCGTTTGGGCTCCAACTCTACGCCCAACGGGTCATGATCATGGAGCAGTGCGGAGACCTTATTCCGCGCTATCTCCGTTTTCTGAAAGGCGTGGTTGATTCCGCTGACCTGCCGTTGAATGTTTCGCGCCAACGGCTCCAGCAGGATCGGCATATTACCCAAATCCGTAATTGGTTGACCAAAAAAGTGCTGGACTCGTTGAGCACCCTCGCCCAGCAGGATGCCGAGACCTATCTCAAGCTTTGGGAACAATTTGGTCGGGTCCTCAAGGAGGGATTGAGTACGGACTTTGAGAATAAAGACCGTATCGCCCCGCTGCTGCTCTTTCCTTCCTCCAAAGATCCGGCAAAGCTCGTCAGCCTGAAAGACTACGTCGAACGCATGCCCCTCGCCCAGCCGGAGATTTTCTATTTAACTGGCGAATCCCGGAGCGCGGTTGAGAACTCTCCGCATGTGGAAGCCTTTAAGCAGAAAGGGCATGAAG
>WTHD01000347.1 GCA_011523265.1 Candidatus Binatota bacterium | reverse complement strand
CCCGAGGGCACGCAGACGGAGCGTCCGTAAGGGTACCGGTAGAGTCTGTCTGCAACTCACAGCAGGTTAAACTGCTTGAGCACGTTGGCGACTTCGGGGTCGCGCTGGCCTAGAGACCGCAAGGCTTCCAGCAGCGCCTCGACACGCTGCCGGTTAGAGCTCAGGTCCTCTTCCAGACTTTTCACCACGCGCTCAAACGGTCGGATCATCGTCCGCCGGTCCCATAATGCAAAGCCAATGATGGCTACCCCCAGCGCCGTAAAGGCCCCAAGCACGGCCAGGGTCAGGCGAAACTGCTGGGCGAACTGTTGGTTCATATCCTCGCGCAGTTGCTGCATCTGCCGGTTCATATCCTCGCGCAGTTGCTGATCCTGCCGGTTCATGTCCTCGCGCAGGTGGCCCATATCGGCACGAAGCTGCTGGAGGTCGGCACGAAGCTGCTGGATAGCGTCCCGCACCCCTTGCAGCCCTTCTTCGAGTCGGGTCAAGCGCTCGACAATCTCCCGGTCGGTCAGGGCCGGTGCCGCCTCCACCGCCCATACCGGGCCAGACAGGACCGGCAGGACCAGGAGACAGGTGACCAGGAACCAACGTGGCATGACGCCCATACAATGCCACACGGACCAGAAAGTCAACGCAATCCACCGCCTGTTCTTCTCCCGCGCGCGTTGGGTTGTTGATGGAGCGAGTAGATATTGGTATCCGTACAAACGATCCTGGTGGAGGTGAGCGTATGGATCATGTGTTCGCAGCAATAGCATTGAGTAACCCCAGGCAGCCAAAATTGTCTCCTATCAACGCGAGCGCCCTGGCAGACACAGGGGGACTCATGCTGTGCATCCCGGAACACCTGGCCCTTCAGTTACGCCTGGAAACATAATCTATCAGAGAATTCTCCTTTGCCGACGGACGGCAGATGAATGTTCCCTATGTGGGACCGATCAAGGTGAGTTTTGGCAACCGGTTTTGCTATGTTGGTGCGCTGGTGCTCGGCGATGAGGTGTTGTTGGGCGCCGTCCCCATGGAAGATATGGACTTGATCGTGCATCCGAGCCGCCGCGAGGTTACGGTCAATCCGGCCAGCCCCAATATCCCACACGCACGGGTTAAATCGCTCCTCGCATGTTGTTGATTATACATGATTCCCTCCCTTGAGGGCTCACGACACGACCGTTTGCCGGAAGCCAGGGCCGGGGACGCTATCCCCTCTCGCGGAGTACACGACAGTTTCGCAGAGCCAAGGCATTGAGGAGGAAGGGACCAGCAAATCCCCTCTTGGGAGGGGTGGCCGAAGGCCGGGGTGGGTTGGCCCCTCGCCTTCGGCCGCCCTGTTTGCCATTCTGTTGGCAAATTCCTTTTGTAGTCAGGGACTAAAGACCTTCCACAGAATTACGCTCGTGAATGCGAGATTAAACCCGATCATCCATGTAATCACTGCCATGTCCTGGTCGATTTTTGTACACCGATTCTCATAGCTTGCGATGGCCTCGGCAGCGGCTCTCGCCTTTTCCTCGCCAGCACCGGCCTCTTTTAAGGCATCATAGACTTCGCTAATCATAGTGCTCGTCTGTCACCTGCTTCCTCACCACTGAGGGTATTGGCTGCAAAATTTCCGTGATGCTGGCAGGGCCAAGTCACGGCAGCATCTAACGCCGGGTACAGGGGAAAGTCAAGCAACGGGTGGTTAAGGCCATGGTGAAATTGTGCTCCTTACTTTTCCGCGGCGCGTAAGGCAGAATGGACGACATGACCCGCCACCTTGTCGTTTGCACCGATGGAACATGGAATCGGCCAGACCAACGCGACCGCGAGCGTATTGTCCCGAGTAATGTCGTCAAAATGGCGCGGGCCGTCGCCGGAAGGACCGCCGCCGATATTCCACAACTTGTCTATTACGATACAGGCATCGGGACAGGCGGTTGGTGGGATCGATACAAAGGTGGCGCTTTCGGCGTTGGCCTTTCGGATAACATCAAACAGGCGTATACGGCCCTCGGGTACGAATTCAGGCCGGGTGATAAACTCTTCTTGTTCGGCTTCTCACGGGGAGCCTACACCGCGCGTAGTCTAGCTGGCTTGATTGGTCTCTGTGGTATTCCAGACCCGAAGAAAGGTACGCCAGAGGAGGCGACTGAACAAGCCTTCAAGATTTATCGCTCGAAAAAGCGACACGGTGACGCTGAGAAACATTGCAAAAAATTCTCACATACAAAGGGAATTATACGGAAAACTCCTGACAACGCCATCCACTTCATCGGCGTCTGGGATACGGTAGGCGCACTTGGCATTCCCGTCGGCTGGCTCAGATGGATTGGCCGGAGCAGGTTCGGTTTTCACGACGTTACTCTTGGCAACCATATCACCCACGCCTACCACGCACTTGCGATTGACGAACGTCGCCGCCCATTCACTCCGACGCTGTGGCTTACCAAGAACATAGCCCCACAAGTGGAGCAGGTCTGGTTCCCCGGCGTTCACACCAACATCGGCGGCGGTTATGTCGATGCCGGTTTGTCGGACCGCGCCTTTCTGTGGATGTGTCTGAAAGCACGAGAGGCAGGACTGGGATTCAAAGCCGACTATATGAATCTCCGAGTCATCCCAAACTATCACGGTGAACTCCGCAACTCGAATCGCGGGGGTTACAGGCTTTTGCCGCCTCGGACACGCGCTATCGGTGATATGCGGAAGGCCAAAGCTGCCGGTGAAGCTATTCACTACTCCGCAAAGGAGCGCTTTGAACACGCAACTGAGGCTGTTTATCGCCAGGGCCATGCCAAGAAGAATCTCGGACCTGCCTTGAACAATGCCTCAAAAGGTGGGTCCCCAGCGGTTACGAGACCGCTACATGGAGAGAAAGATTTTCACAGCCGCCTAGGCGAGAAGTTCTGGAACGATGGTGGCGGGTCGCCGCAATTGTTCCGGTAGGCGCTAAGCATTTTCAGACCTTGACTTTGGTGCGTCGCACTGAAGCGGAATGGACGCCATGACCAAATTTACATTCGACACACATGTTGCGGTCAAGACGCTCAGGAAAGCCGGGTTCGAGGAAGCCCAGGCCGGAGCCGTGGTTGCCACGGTCGGCGGAGCTATGTGTGAGAACGTTGAGCCCAAAGCCAACATACAAGCGCTCAAAGCTGCGATACAGACGCTTGAACAACGCATGACGGCGTATATATCGCCGGCAGGTTCAAGACGCTGTATCGCAATCTGTGGGCCATGGCTGTTGGTATCGTCACCGTCACCTCGGGCAAGTTGCTGCTGTAAGCGGCCCGAATTTTACGACGTTTCAGCCTGATGGCTTGGCTGCCCGGCTGCTCCATCCACACACCCAGCAATCCGCGCGCTACGGCTGTTTGCTACCCCATTGATGGGATGGTCTTCACCGAGTCCCTCAACCGTTATCGTCATCCCATTTGCGTCACAGTTGAGGATGTTACAGAGCAAATTCTTCACCGTCGTAGCGCGCTGACGGGCAAGACCATCATTCCCCTCTCGCTCCCCGTCTGCGCTCGCAAAGCCAAATAACGTCCACTCTGGGAGCGTATCTCCCCCTTGCTTTTTCCAAGCTTTGACAAAGGCAGCCACTTTCTCCCTCGCACGCTCTTTTCTGTCCGAGTCAAGTGTCGCAGCGTTCTGCCCGAATCGAACAAATTTGGACACCACAAGCTGGTCCTCACCACAGTCCATCTCTTCGGCGATCCGTGTTCGCAACAGTTCCTCAGTAATGTAGGCGGCGTGCTCGTGGTCTGCTGCGGCGTAGGCATCATGCCGGTGGCCTGACCTCAAGCGCTCGTGTTCCTGACGTAGCGCTTTATGTTCCTCTTCAATGGTACCCACCCGCCCTAACAACGCCTGGATAGGAGAAGCCAACCCCGGCTGACGCTCTCCGTCATTTACCGTTATGTAGGCAATCTGAGACACGGGAACACGTTTGATGGAAGTATCGTTCGAGTCCAGGCTCTGTAAGAAGAGGTACGTACTATTCGAATTGACTCGGAGATAGGTGCCGTCCTTCACTTGCGATGGGGGAACGGTTTCTATGGTCACATTGTCTTTAATCTGTTCAGGGACCGAAGAATTGACCCCGCCTACGGCCAGCAGGACTGAAAAGATTACGAATCCAAGAGAGGGAACCCCTTTCAGCAAAGTATTCTTGAAGGCCCACTGAAAGACAGCAGCCAGCAATTCGGCGTACCTCGGAATGGGTAGGATGACCAGTACGGCCAGGAGCACAGAAATGACAATCGAAACGATGAGGAGGACGACGAGGTCAGTTAAAGGAATAGGAAAAAGAATATCCGAGAGCGCGGCCCCCTCGAAGGCGTTGATGCCATTCAAACAAGAGGAGGCGGATTGATGTACATTCCCTATCGTCGCGACGGAGCCATAACCGAGCCCTGTCGTTTTGAAGATCGACGAGTTCTTGCAGACTTCAGTAATGACATCTTTGATTGCCTCCAGGACAAGACTGATTGCCTTGACGTTCAGGGCCGCGGCTTTTTTGGCGACCACGCATTCTTTCAGGGCCAGATTTTTGCAGGCACTCAGGACAGCCTTTAACTCCCTTGGTTTTGCTCTCCAATCCTTTTTCAGCGCATCTTGCACGGCGGTGCGCTCATTTCGTGCAGCGCTCAGAGCAGCTTCTACATCGTGCAGGGGGTCAGCGGAATCGTGTTCGGCCATCGCTGCGATCTCCTCTCTGAGGTGAAGGACTCCTCGCCTGGCGTGGATACGACCTCCTACAGAATTTTCGCTCGGGAGCTTCGCCCCCGCGCTCCAGAATCCTACCCTCTATAACACGAAAGGGTAACAGCACACAGGGTTACGGCGTTCTCACTAGGCGGAAGCCGAGGGCGATGTAACGGGTACTCGGCGCAGCACTGGCATAATGCGCCGCCCTGCACCAGCGGGCGGGACGGCGCCAACTTCCGCCGCGAACGATCCGGTGGTCGCCCGTCGAAGGACCGCGGGGGTTGGTCAGCGCGCCAGAGGGGTAGGACCCCAACCAATTCTGCACCCATTCCAACACGTTCCCACTCATATCGTACAAACCTAACTCGTTGGGCCGCTTTTGGCCCACTGGATGAGAAGCCCCTACGTCAGACCCATCCGCACACCACCCCACCGAATCCAGTCGGTCGCTCCCCGCATACACATACCCTCGGCTCTCTCGTCCACCCCGTGCCGCAAACTCCCACTCCGCTTCAGTCGGCAGCCTATACCCTTCCGTGCCCTCCCGTCGGTTCAACTCCCGAATAAATTCCTGTACATCTTCCCAGGATACCGTCTCCACCGGACAGTTTTGACCACAGGAGGAGAAACGCGACGGATTGTTCCCCATCACCGCTTGCCACTGCCCTTGTGTCACTTCGTACTTCCCCAGGTAGAAGGGCTGCGTGATTGTCACGGTGCGTAGCGTTTCGTCATCCTTCCGTCCCGGTTCCGTCTCCGGTGAACCCATCTCGAACGTGCCCGGCTCAATCAACACGAATTCCATCCCGATGCTGTTCCGCAACTCCCGCGGTCGCTCGGCGTCCGCTGCCCCAGCCTTCCGTAGCATGCCGGCGATAGCGCTATGGCCTTCTTTCTCGGCGAGCTTCAACGCCGTGTCTCCATCTTCATCCTGAAGGTTTGGGTCGGCCCCGCCCGCTAGCAATGCCACGACCGCTTCAACGTCCCCCTTCCTCACCGTATTTTCTAGCGCTGTGACCCACTTACCCCGAGTATTTGGGTCCGCCCCACCCACCAGTAATGCTCGGATTACCTCGCTGTTGCCCGTCCTCCAGGTAGCATAGATCAGCGCCGTGTTCCCGGAATCGTCCGAGACATTTGGGTCGGCCCCGGCGGCCAGCAACGCCGTGACCACCTCAGCGTGGCCATTTGTCGCAGCGTCCATCAGCGCCGTGCGCTCGTTCCCACTCTGAAGGTTGACCACCGCCCCACCTGCCAACAACTCGGCCACCACGGTACCATGGCCTGCCTGCGCGGCGAGTCGCAAAGCCGTACGCCCGTCTCCGCTCTGAAGACCGACCGCCGCCCCACCTGCCAACAACTCGGCCACCTCCGCGCCATCGCCCTTCGCCGCGGCGCGTAATAGCCCAAATTTTGGGTCGCCCCCAGCCTCCCGCAGCACGTCGGCAAGCACGGCTTCACCTCTTGCCTCGGCGACCTTCACCACCGTATCCCCGGCCTTGTTCGGCAGAGTTGGGTCGGCCCCACTTTTTAGTAGTTGGACGAAAAGAACGATATGGGGATTGTTTTCGCGAAGAACGCCTAGCTGCATCTCATCATGTGTGAACGGGTCGTCCCCATAATCTTCCCTATAGAGATGCCGGAGGGCTGCATAAACGGTCCAGCCCTCACGCTCCACTATGTCCTCCGCCAGTGCTTCCCTGGCGACAAGCATCAACGCCGTGTTTCCATCCTCGTCCTGAAGGTTTGGGTCCGCCCCGTTCGCCAGCAACGCAGTGACAAGTTCTTCGTCGCACCTCCCGTGACCGCAATCGGAGAGCATGGCGTTCATTAACGCCGTGCGCCCGGCATCATCCCGAAAGTTTGGGTCGGCCCCCGCCTCTAGCGCCGCGGCAGCCATATCGGCACCGGATCCTCCCATATCGAGCATTGCCGCGGCGTATAGCAATGCCATGTTGTGGCGGTTTTTGTTCGGAACTGCCCCAGCCGTCCGCAGTATGTCGGTAATCGCCTCGTGGCCCGCCTCCATGACGACCTGCAACGCCGTGTCTCCGAGCCTGTTCGGAAAATTCGGGTCGGCCCCACCTTCCAGTAACGCTGTAACCACAGCGGCGTGACCTGCCGCCGCGGCGACCAGCAATGCAGTGTCCCCGCGATAGTATGCCCGGAAGTGTAGGTTGGCCCCGCCTTGCAGTAATGCCGTGACCACAGAGGCGTGACCTGCCGCCGCAGCCGCCACCAGCGCCGTTACTCCATAGTTGTCTGAGTTGTCTGGGTTCGCCCCGGCCGCTAGTAACGCCGCAACCACATCGGTGTGGCCTGCCGCCGCAGCCGCCACCAGCGCCGGGGTTTCTTCTGGATACAACCCTCTCACATCATCGACATTCCCACCAGCCTTCAAATAGCGCTGGACCTGTTCCAGGTTCCCATACGCTACCGCAGTAAGGAAGGCCTCCTCATCAAGCGTCGTCGCCCAGGACGCAGCAGACCCTAAGACGATTAGGACCGTCGCCAGGACACACCCCGCAGTGCGTTGGTTCATCGCAACTCCTCCTTACTGCGCTTCCTCTCCCCCAGCCTTCCACAATCCATCGGCAAGCACAGCGTTGCCTCTCCCCTCAACGATCTTCAGAGCATATCCAACTTGCCCTGAAGGTTTGAAGCCACACGAATCAGAGCGAGAGGACCGACCAGATGTACGATCAAACCTATAGCCAGCAACAATTGACCAGTATTCATACATATGCACCCCTCCGTGAGAGTTTGTATTGCTGAGCGGCCGGAACGGTTTTTATTCTAGTCGTCGGACGTACGCACAATACGGAATCCGAAGAGGTACTGCCGATTGTGAGCGAAGTCCCAGCGGGAGCCAACCGTGCGGAGGGACCTGTGGCGGTTAGCCGAGCGGAGAGCCCACGGGAAGTCCACCCAGGAGCCGCCGCGCAGGACACGGTAGACGCAGTCTTCGACATCCGACGACCT